>NZ_JBHUZJ010000022.1:0-111335 GCF_042667685.1 Streptomyces sp. NPDC057302
CGCCCCAGCAGGCGTCGGCGTCCTGGAGACACGGCTCACCGGCCTGAGCCGGGAGGAGTTCGCTCGTGACGTCTGGGCGCGCACAGCGCTGCTCACGCGACGCGCGAGTGAATTCTCCGATCTGTTCTCCGCCGATGCCGTGGACGAACTGACCTCGCGTCGCGGGCTGCGTACGCCCTTTCTGCGCGTGGCCAAGGACGGCTCCACGCTCCCTGAGTCGTCCTTCACCTCGCCCGCCGGTGTCGGCGCCACCATCGCCGACCAGTTGGACGACACCGCCCTGTGGCGCAGCTTCGCCGACGGCGCCACGCTCGTCCTGCAAGCGCTGCAACGCACCTGGGGGCCGGTCGGCGACTTCACCGCCCGGCTGAGCACAGAGCTCGGCCATCCGGTGCAGGCCAACGCCTACGTCACCCCGCCGCAGAACCGCGGGTTCGACGATCACTACGACGTCCACGACGTCTTCGTCCTGCAGATCGACGGCTCCAAGCGCTGGCTCGTCCACGAGCCCGTACATCCCGACCCGTTGCGCGATCAGCCCTGGACCGATCGCCGCAGCGCCGTCGCCGACGCCGCGAAGGGCGAGGCCTGCATCGACACCGTTCTCGAGCCCGGTGACGTCCTCTACCTGCCGCGAGGCTGGCTGCACGCCGCCCAGGCGCAGGGCGAGGTCTCGATCCACCTGACGCTGGGCGTCCACAACTGGACGCGCTACGCGCTCGCCGAACAGCTCGCCCAGGCCGCACTCGCGGCGCTGCGCGACGACCCCCGGATGCGCGGCACCTTGCCGCTGGGCGTGGACGGGCCGGACGGCGAGCTCGACGTCGTCCGCGAACACCTCGTAGCCGCCGTCGCCAAGGCCGATCCCGCTCCGCTGTTCCACCGCACCCGGCGTGGCCAGGGACGCCCCGCGCCGCTCGGAACGCTGGCCCAGCTCAAGGCCGTCGACGGCCTCGGCCCTCACTCACGGGTGCGGCTGCGTGGAGAGCTGGCAGCGCGCCTAGAGGGCCCGCGCCTGACCACGCGCGTCGGCTGGCTCGACTTCCCCGGGAGCGACCTGCCGTCGGTGACCCGCATGCTCGACGGCGAGGTCCGCACCGCCGCCGAACTCGGCGTCGAACTCGTCGAAAGACTGCTGCGCGCGGGCGTGCTGGTGCCCGCGGAACAGTGACGAGGCCGAGGTGACCGCGGCAGACCGCTTCTTCTGCGCCGAAGCCGCGCGGACACGCGCCGACTCCCTCGCGGGCACCGCACCGTACGGCTCCGTCTGGGTACTCGTCGAGTACCGGGGCGGCTGGCCGCCCAACGGCTTCGACGGCCTTGATCTTGATCCCGACACCAAGGGACTCGTGTTCTCCGCCGCCCAAGCGGTGCGGGCACGCGTGCTGCTGATCAGGCGGCACGGACGCAACAGCCCCGAAGGCCCCAAGCGCTGGGCCGTGCTGCACTACGAGAACTCCGGCGCCTACCGCCAGCAATGGGGCACATGGAGCCGCGACCAGGACCTGGCGCAGGTCGCCGAAGCCCTTGGTGCCCCCGGAGAGCTCGGCTGTCCGCCCGTCGTCCTCGTCTGCGCCCACGGTCAGCACGACACCTGCTGCGCCGTCCGCGGGCGGCCCGTGGGACGCGCCCTGAGCGAGCGCTGGCCGGACCTGGTGTGGGAATGCACCCACGTCGGCGGTGACAGGTTCGCCGCCAACGTCGTCGTCGCACCGGACGGCGTGTACTACGGCGGTCTCGACGCCGCGTCGTCAGTGGCAGTGATCGAGGACCACTTGGCAGGCCGGATCCACGCGGAGTATCTGCGCGGATACACGGACCTCTTCCCGCCGCAGCAGGCCGCGCTCTCAGCCGTCCTCAGACGCTTCGGCCCGGCCGGTCGGCATGATTACGAGGTCGTCGAGACGTCGCGCGAAGACAGCCGCTGGCGCATCCGCATCACCGGACGCTCGCCACGTCCAACGGCGTTCGACGTCGAAGTGCACTCCCACCGCACGCCGCCGTATCAACTGACCTGCCGAGGGCTGTCCATGAGTTCGGCCGCCGTCTACGAGGTCACCTCGATCGGCGTCGGCTGATCGGCGGCCCCTGGCCGGCGAACCGAACGCCGGCGAGTTCTTCGGAGACCCGCCACACCCGCTGGGCCTCTTCGGCGTCGCGCAGGTGGCTGTACAGCGTCTGCTCCAGGGTGTCCTTGGCGCGGCCGACCTCGGGGCGGGCGGCGAGCAGGCTCGTCGGCGCGATGCCCGGATGGGACAGGTTGCTCGTGATGCCCCGGCCCTCGGCTTCGCCGCGCCGCTGGAGCTGCGCCCGGCTGGAACGCGAACGCGGCCCGCAGCCGTCCGAGCAGATGATCGCCTCCCTCGCGCAGGGCCTCCACCTCTCCCTGGACGAGCGCGACCACCTCTTCCGGCTCTCCGGGCACACTCCGCCCGCCCGGGGCACGACCGGCGAACACAGCGGCCCCGGTCCGCTCCGCATCCTCGACCGGCTGGACGACACCCCTGCCGAGATCGTCACCGAACTCGGCGAGACGGTGCGCCAGAGCCCGCTCGGGGTCGCGCTCACCAGAGCATGAGGTCGGCATCCGTCCGCACGAGGTCAAACGCTTCGTCCACCCCGAGGTCGGCGTCCTGGACCCGGACCAGTCGCACAGCCTGCTGGTGTACACGGCCGCACCGGGCAGCGAGAGCTACGACCGGCTTCAACTGCTGTCGGTCATAGGAGCGCAGGCTATGCGCTGAGCGGTCGATGCGAGCCCCCAAGTGAACAGCCCCTACCGGCCGATGGGTTCAACCGGCTGACGCAGGACGGTCTTCATCTTCTCGGAGGCGGTCTTGCGGGGATCGCTGAGGTAGACCTCATGGTGCAAGCCCGACACGCGCAGGCCGTTGGCGTCGAGGTACGTGTGGTGCAGCTCGTGCAGCACGGGTGCTTCGTCGTCGTAGGAACCGACGTGCAGCACCTGCGCGCTGGGGCCCTCGTGGAGGGTGAGGTGCCGCAGCTGTGAGATCGCGGGGAGCTTCTTCTTCGCCAGTGCGGTCTGTTTGGCGTCCTCGATCATCTCCTTGGTGACCCAGGAGGGCATGCCGATGAGCATGGTCCAGTTCCAGGTGTCCTTGGCGCCGCTGGTGAAGGCCTCGGGCCGGTCCGCCCACCACAGGCCTTCCAGTGGCGCGACGACGAAGTCGCCGCCGGCCGTGCGTTTGGCGGCGAACTTGAGGGTGTACGCGACCGCGTAGAGCGCCTCGACCGCGTGGGTGTAGGCGGGCGCGGTATTGGGGTTCCCGCTGCCGTCGGCGGCGATGAACTGCTGCTCGGGAACGTCTACGACGGCCCACGCGGTGTTCTTGGGTGCGTAGAGGGCTTTCTGCTCGCGCTTGACGTCGTACGGCGCCATGGGCGTCTCTCTTTCTGGAGGTGGGCCGCGGTTCCTGCACTTGTACGCGCTCCGGCGAGGTCCCGCACCCTTGCGCCGGAGGCTGCCCGTGTAGTCCGCTGATCCGCATGGGGAAGAGGAGCATTGCCGCAATGACCGCCGCCCTTGTCGCGGGGTCCCTTCTGACAGGCGTACCGGACGCTGGTGCGCAGGCCGTCGAGCACGGTGCCGGGAGCTCGTCGCCGCCGACCGGGGCGCTCGGGCCCGGGGTCGATCTGGACACCGTGACGATCCCGGAGTTGCAGGCGCGCATGGCGGACGGTTCGCTGACCGCCTCGAAGCTGACGCGGGCCTACCTGCGGCGGATCGAGAACGTCGATCCCAAGATTCACTCGGTGCTGCGTACCAGCCCGACGGCCCTGCGCCAGGCGGCCGCCAGCGACGTCAGGCACCGGCGCGGCGAGACCCTCGGGCCGCTGGACGGCATTCCCGTTCTGCTCAAGGACAACGTCAACACCCGTGACATGCCGACCACGGCCGGGTCGCTCGCGCTCGCCGGGAGCCCGCCCGACACCGATGCCGCGCTCGTCACCCGGCTGCGGAAGGCGGGAGCGGTGATTCTCGGCAAGACCAACCTGTCCGAATGGGCCAACTTCCGCGCGGCGAAGCCGACATCGGGATGGTCGGCGGTGGGCGGGCAGACCCACAACCCCTACGTCCTCGACCGGAATCCGTGCGGGTCCTCCGCAGGCTCGGCCGCCGCGCTCGCCGCGTCGCTGTCGCAGGTGGCGATCGGCACCGAGACGGACGGTTCCATCGTGTGCCCGGCCGGGATGAACGGCGTCGTCGGCCACAAGCCCAGCCTCGGCCTGGTCAGCCAGTCGGGCGTGGTGCCGATCTCCGCCGAACAGGACACGGCCGGACCCATGGCACGCAACGTCATCGACACCGCGCTCACGCTTTCCGTGCTCAGCGGTGGTGAGGCCTCGCGTGGTGACGGCGCCCGCCTCCCGGCCAAGGACCCGGCGGCAGATCTCGCCGCCCACTCCAGCAGCCTCCGCGGCAAGCGCATCGGCCTGTGGCGCCTGCCCTCGCTCGGATCCGACGTAGACGCGGTGATGACGCGTACGGCGAAGAAGCTGCGCAAGGCCGGAGCCGTGGTCGTCGAGGTGACGCCCCCGTACCAGGCGCGGCTCGCCGAACTTGAATTCCCGGCGCTGCTCAGCGAGTTCCACCGGGACATCGACGCCTACCTCGGCACGCGCGAAGGGCCCCGGAACCTCGCCGAGCTGATCGAGTTCAACCGCAGCCACTCCGAGGAGCAGACCTGTTTCGCGGGCCAGGAGCTGTTCGAGCAGGCCCTCGACGCGCCGCCCACCACCGACCCCAAGTACCGTGCCATGCGCGCCGAGTTGAAGGACCTCTCCCGGCGCTCCCTCGACGAGACCATGGCCGCCCACCACCTGGACGCCATCGCCGCGCCCACGAACCCGCCCGCCTGGACGACCGACTGCGCGCGCGGCGACAACGACGTCATCCCGTCCTCCACGCCGGCGGCCGTCGCCGGATATCCGTCCCTCTCGGTGCCCGCGGGATCCGTGCACGAACTGCCGGTCGGCCTGCTCCTGATGGCGGGCGACCACCAGTACGGCAAGCTCCTGTCGCTGGGGGCCGCGGTGGAGAACCGGCTGAAGGCCTGGCGAGCGCCGCGCTACCTGCCGACGGCCGGGTCCGGCGCGTCGCGGTGAACACGAGGCTTCGCCCAGCTCCGAGCACGTCGAGGTTCGTGTGTCCGGGATTTCAACCGACGAGGGTCTGTGTCCCTATGACAGACAGGAGCGCGAGGCGTTCGGCGTCCTCGGTGCCGGGCTCTGCGGTGTAGATCATGATGTGCAGGTCGTTGCCGGTGACGTGGAGGATGTCGCAGTCCAAGGTGATCGCGCCGACGGCGGGGTGGTCGATCGTCTTGTGCGCGCCGGGGGGTCCGCACCGTCGCGGCCGACCTCTCCACCCCGGAGGGGATCGACGCCGTAGCCGCGTACTGCGCGGACGAGCCCGTCGACCTGCTGATCAACAACGCCGGTGTCTCCCACTACATGCCGCTGGCCGACCTGCCCGCCTCGCGGGCCCGCGAAGTCGTCAACGTCAAGGTCCTCGCCCCCACCCTCCTCATGAACGCCGCCGTGGGAGGCATGCAGGAGCGCGGCAAGGGCGCGATCATCAACATCGCGGGCATGATCGCCTTCAGCGGTCCCGCGGGGCCCGAGGTCATGCCGCGCCGCGCCGTCTACGCGGGCACCCTCGCCCACCTCGTGGCCATGTCCCAGACGCTCGGCGCGGAACTCCAGGGCACGGGAGTCACCGTCCACGCGGTCTGCCCCGGGATCGTGGCCACCAACTTCCATGCCGTCCAGGGCATCGACGCCAGCGCCATCCCGCGGATGAGTGCCGAGGACTTCGTCACCGGCACCCTGCGCGGACTGGAACTCGGAGAGGTCGTCATCGCCCCCGGCGTCGAGGACCGCACTCTCCTGGACAACGTCTTCCAGGCCGACCTCGCCGCTTTCGCCGGCCAGAGCCCCACCCTCGCCACCCGCTACCGAACCAGCTGACTCCCGCAGGGAGCAAGTCGACCGGGGGGGGGGCGTCCTGTCGCCCGCTTTGACAACCCATCGTCACCACTTTACCTTCATTGTGAAATTACTTCACCATGGAGGTATCTGGCGTGCGTGACCCGTCCCCCACCCCCGACGAGACGACCGAGCCCTACCGGTGGCGGTGGCTGATCCTGGCGGTGATGATCATCGCGGAGATCATGGATCTCCTGGACGCCTCGATCGTCAACGTCGCCGGACCGGATCTGGAGAAATCCCTCGGTGCCGGTTCCGTCGGACTGCAGTGGGTGATCGGCGGCTACGCCCTCACCCTGGGCGCCGGGCTCGTGCTCGGCGGCCGGCTCGGCGACCGCTACGGCCGGCGCCGGATGTTCCTGATCGGACTTGCGGCCTTCACCGCGAGCTCCCTGCTGTGCGCGGTCGCGCCGAACATCGAGTCGCTGATCACCTTCCGCCTGCTGCAGGGCACCGCAGGAGCGCTGCTCCTGCCCCAGGGCCTGGGCCTGCTGCGGGAGAACTTCTCCGGCCCCGAGCTCACCAAGGTCTTCGCGATCTTCGGACCCGTCCTCGGCCTTGGCGGCATCATCGGCCCGGTCCTGGGCGGCTTCCTCATCGAGGGCGACTTCTTCGGCCTGGGCTGGCGGTCGGTGTTCCTGATCAACCTGCCCATCGGCATCGCGGCACTGATCGTCGCCGCGAAGTTCGTGCCCAGGAAGGCGGGCGACCGCGCGGTACGGGTCGACATGACCGGCGCGGCCCTGATCGTGACCGCCTGCGCCCTGCTGGTACTTCCGCTGAACCAGGGGCAGGAGAACGGCTGGCCGCTGTGGACATGGCTGTCCATGGCCGCCTCGGCGATCGGTTTCGCCCTCTTCGCTCTCCAGCAGCGCCGCACGGCCGCCGCGGGCCGCGAGCCGCTGGTGACCCCGAGCCTGCTGCGCAAGCCGGCCTTCACCGTCGGGCTCGGCGGCATCGCCCTGTTCTTCGGCGGGCTCATCGGCACACAGCTCGTGCTGACCTTGTTCCTCCAGATCGGCCAGCACTTCACCGCCGGAGACGCAGGACTGGGCAACCTGCCCCTCGCGGTCGGCACCGCGATCGGCGGAGCCGTCAGCGGCGCGTTCCTCGCCGACAAGATCGGCCGCAAGGTGCTGCAGATCGGCCCGCTGGTCCAGCTGGCCGGAGCGGCCGTGCTGTGGTTCGAGCTCGACGGCCTCGATGCCGCCTCGTTCTCGATCTGGGACATCGCCCCCGGCGTCACGGTGGCGGGCATCGGCGCCGGCATGGTGATCGCCGCCCTGTTCAGCTTCATCCTGGCCGCGGTCGACGACGACGAGATCGGATCCGCCTCCGGTGTCCTGTCGGCAGTCCAGGCGGTCGGCGGCTCCATCGGCGTCGCGGTCTTCGGCTCCCTGTTCTTCGCCCAGGCCAAGACCGGTGACTTCACGAGTGGCTTCCACCACGCGCTGATCGTCCAGGCGTGCTTGCTGGTGGTCTTCTTCGCGATCACCTTCCTTCTTCCGAAGAAGGGCCGCCCCGAAGAAGAGCAGCACGGCGTCGCCCCCGCGACGACTGCCGACGGCTCCGACACCAAGCAGCACCTCACCGTGTGAGACCCGGCCGGGGGCCGTGCGGGACGAGGGGCCCCCGGCCGGTCCGAAGGACCGCGTATCCGAAGGACACCGGCGACGACTTCCTCCTCGACTTCATGACCCAGGTCCGCATGCCCTCGTGGTCCCGGGGGCGCTGCCCTCGTACGGCCTCCGGCGAACTCCAGGCCGGCGGCATCGGGCCGGCGCCATGTGGATACAGGAAAGCCCCGGCTGGACGGGGGAGACCAGCCGGGGCGGTATGCATGACATGCGGAGGGCGGTCGCCTCTCGGCGAAAGGCTCCATGGGGCTTCAGCCGAACGATCTTCCCCATGGGCTATAGGTGAGGCCCGGGGACACTGTCCCCTCCGCAGTCACAATTACTTGAACGATGCACCCTGCACGGATGTTCCGTACCAGTCCGGTGTACGGGGGTGAACTGAATCACAGCGAAGACGCCGGGCTTGGCTGCTGGGAACCTCAACGTCGCGCGTGGCGGATCGTCAGCCGTCCGTACCCCATGGTCCCGGAGATGCGGATCCGCGGCCCCCCGGGGCGGGAGGGGCGGCGGGTCTTGTAGCGGGTGTCCTTCCACCCGGTGTGCAGCTCCTCGATGTCGACGATCGCGTCGCGAGGCACCGTGATCTTGGCCTTGCCGGTGCCGAGTTGGAGCTCGATGTCGACTGCCGAGTGCTCGAATTCGGCCCGGGATAGGTTTAGTTGCACTTTTCCGAACGCGGACTCGACCTTGAGCATGCGCGGTACTCGCCATGCGCCACGCCGCTTGATCCGTCCGCTGCCGACGGCAATCGTGGACGTGCTGGCCGCCTTCTCCGCCGGGAGCGTGGCCAGGACCGACACGAGCTCGCTGTGCGCTTTCGCCGTGAGCACCTGGTCGAGGCCCTCGTCCATCTCCTCGTGGGAGATGTGTCCTTCGGCGTACGCCGCCTGAAGGCGCTGCACGGCCGTGTCGCGAGCCTCTTCGTCGATCGGCGACGGCGGGTCTTTCGGCAAAGGAGTCACCGTCTCACTCTAGTGGCGAGCCGACGGAGCGAGCACGTCAAGGTCCATGGAGGGAAGGGTCGTTGAGGGGGAGCCCAGGGAGCGTGCCGACCTCTCAGTCGGCACGTGTGGCAGCCCTCATCTCCTTTTCGAGCGTGGCCATGGAGGACCTCGCTCGCCTGGCCTGTCCGCGGTGCCGTCTTGCGCGCCCGAGTGCGTGGATGAGGGAACGGGCGCGGCGGGTCTCCAGGTCCTCGGTCAGGGCGGTGCGCAGGGCGTGGCCGACATCCACGAGAGCGTCGTACACAGGGGGCGGAACTGATGCGTCCGCCGCGTCTGGGTTCCTGCCTTGGAGCCAGGTCTCCAGCACCTTCTGCACCTCGTTGTACCGGTCGCGGGCACTGTGGGAGAGGTACAGTCCGCCCCTTTGGTAGTACCACTGCTGCAACACCGAATGGAATCGCGCGAGTTCACGGGCTGTCAGCTCGCGACGTGGCCAGCGTGAGATGTATGAGGTCTCCCGCCATATGTCTGGATAGGAGCTCAAGCGGAGGCTGCGCAGGGATTCGTTGATGCCCGCGCGACTGACCAGAGCCGCCTTGATGGCAGCGAGAATCCCGGCGAACAGTGCGCCGACGACGGCGCCGGTGATGGCGGTCACCATCTCGTTCATGAGGAGCCACGCCCGACGTGCGCTGCGGACGAGGTCCTGTGGGCTACCCCGATCCAGGGGAAGTGGTGGGCGCGGCCCTCGTTGGGGATGGCCATGGCCCCTCCCTCGGATCCACGTGGTGTGGCGTTCAGCGAGGATGGACGCTAGGGGGCGCGCCGTCACGCATCCGTCACGGCCGAGTCAACGGCGGCTACGGGCGTCGGACGCGCAGTACGCCGGTCAGCATCGGGAGGGTGAACTCGCCGCTGGCGGTCTCCGGTCGACCCGCGAGGTACGCGCGGATCCTGCCCAGCGCGGCTTCTTGCTCCTTCTCCGGCATGACCAGCATCCCTGCGCGTGTTGCGATGGTGGCGACGAGGGAATCGGCGGTGCGGCGTTGCCCGTGCGGGAATTCGGCCTGCTCCGGCGAGACGAACCGGGCGGTCCCGCCGGTCTTCGGAAGGTGCATGCCGGCCGTCTCGGCCCGCCAGTCGGCCGGTGTGTCACGTGGGCCGATGGCCGCGCTCCCGCTGACCCGCGCGAGTCCCGCCACCCACTCGACCCCATCGTCCAAGAGGTTCCACAGGCCGGCCAGGATGCCGCCGGGTGCGAGAACCCTGGCGATCTCGGGTCCGGCAACGGCCATGTCGAACCAATGCATGGCGTTGCCGGCCAGCACGGCATCGACGGATGCGTCGGGCAGCGGGATCGCCTCCGCGCTGCCCGACAGGGCACGGACAGTCGGCAGCGATCGACGCAACTCGGTCAGCATCGCCGGGTCGGGCTCGACCGCGATGACCTCGGCGCCCAGCGCGGCCAGCGTGGCGGTCAGCTTGCCGGTACCGGCGCCGAGGTGGAGCACGCGCGGCCCGGGTGCGGGCTCCAGCGCCCAGTACACCGAGGCCTGCGCGTAGTCGGGACGGTGCTCGGCGTAGGCGATCGCCGCCGCGCCGAACGACGAGGAATGAAGCAGCCGTTCATCCTGATCCATCCAGCCACCGTAGCGATGGTGCCGACCCACCGTTGCGATGGTGCCGACGGTCATCCACCCCGCCTCACCATCTACATCTACCCACAAGCGGTGCCGCACGGACTGGCATGCCCGACCCTCACTCCGGGTGAAGCGTCAAGCGTGCGGTATCGGCCTGCGACAGTCGGTGCAGCGCTTCGTCCCTGCCGGGATCCCGGGTGAAGATCTGCGCGGTCCCGGTGACCTCCAGCAGGTACCGCACGGCAGGGCGCACCGATGTCAGGATCAGATCCCCTTGCAGCTCGAGCAACCTGGTCCGCAGGGCGAGCAGGTGATCAAGGCCGTGCGAGTCGCACAGCACCAGGCGCCCGCAGTCCAGGATGACGATGCGGTGGCCGCTGTCCATGGCCGCGGTGACCGCGTCACTCAGGAGTTCCGCGGTATGCACGTCGAGCTCACCGCTCACCGCAAGCACGACCGCGTCGCCTCGATGGTGCGCGATCTGCCGCACCTGAAAATCTTCCGTCACTTCCCCTCCCGACCGGAGACAACGCTCCGGAAGCCGTTGGCCGACCGAGGAAAGCTATCATGACCAAGTTAGATTTAACATCTGTGGCTTAATAGGTTTCCTGGTATGGCCGAAGGTGAAGCCACGGGTCAAGGGGTGAGCGCGGCGGCGAGTTGTGTCCGGGAGCGGATGCCGAGCTTGCGGTAGATGCGGCTCAGTACGGTTTCCACGGTCTTGACCGAGATGAACATCTGCTGGGCTGCTTCCTGGTTGGTCGCGCCGGTGCGCACGAGTTCGGCCAGGCGCAGTTCATGCTCGGTCAGGCGTGGGGCCGTCGGTCCCGCTGCAGCACTGGGCGTGGAGGCCTGACCCGTCAGATGGGTCAGGTGATCGTTCGCGAGCGCCGTCCACGGCCGCGCTTCGGCGTCCTCGAAGAGCGTGCGGGCGCTCTCCCACGCAGTGCGCGCGGCGGCGGCACGCCGACGGCGGCGTTCGACGCGGCCGCGCAGCAGTTGGGTGCGGCCCTCCTCGACCGGCAGGCCGAGCCCGGCGAAGACACCTGCTGTGTCCGCCAGGAGTTCCGCGGCCTCTTCGCCGGCGCCGTCGAGATAGCGGCAGAGGCCTCGGGCCCGGGTGAGCACGGCGCGCAGGGCGGAATGTGCGGGGTGCGGGTCCACCCGCTCCTGCATGCGCTCCAGCAGGTTCCTGGCCTCGTCCGTGCGCCCGCTGAGCGCGAACGCCTCTACCGCGTCGCCCTGCCAGCGCAGTACGGCCGGATCGGCAGCCCCGGAGCGTGACTCAAGCTCTGCCACCTCCGCCAGCGTCGCGGCGGCCCTCTCGACATGACCGGTGTGCAGGAGCGCGGCGCCCAGGGCCCACAGCCCGCGTGTCGTGTGCAGCGCGTCCTGCTCCTCGCGCGATGCACGCACGCCGTGGGTGGCGTAACGCAGTGCGTGGGCGAAACTGCCGCCGCTGGTCTCGGCCATGGCGGCCGTGTACCAGGCGGGCCCGGGCGACAGACCGGCAGCCTCGGTGAGGTCGATGGCGCGGGCCGACCAGTGCAGGGCCTGACCGCACGCACCGCGTCCCGCGTCGACCTCGGCGAGGCTGCGCCACAGGTCCACCAGGTCCTCGGGCTCGCCGCACTCCTGGGCCGCGGGCAGCAGTTGAAGCAGCAGGGCGCGGGCCTCGGGCAGGCGGGCGTCGAACACCGCGTGGCGGGCGGCGAGGTACTGCGGGCTGTTGCGGATCCCCAGCCGCGTCGGCGACACGGCCAGCGACAGGGCGCGGTCCAGGGTGGCCGTGGCGGTGTCGTGACGGCCAAGGACACGCTGCATCCGGGCGGTCATCGTCAGCGCGGCCGCCTCCAGCGGGACGGCGTGAGCCGCTTCGGCCAGGCCGGTGGCGGCTTGTGCGTGATGCAGGGCCTGGGCGAAGTCCTCGCCGGAGATGTTCGCCTGCACCGCGGTACGCAGCTCGACGGCGGCGAGCAGCGCGGGGTCCTTGGCCGCGGTTCTGCGGGCGGTGGCGAGCAACGGGCGCGTCCCGGCGGTGTCCTGGCCCAGTGCGTCGACGACGGACAGCAGGGCGTGCACCTGTTGTGCGGGGGTGCCGTGCTCCGCCACGATCCGGTCCGCCGCCAGGCGGGACAGGGCGGCGGAACCGCCGGCCGCGGCTTCCCGCGCGGCCTCGGTGAGCCGGTCCAGACGCAGGTGGGTCCGGCCGGCGGGGGTGAGGCGGGCGGCGAGGAACAACAGCTCGGCCGCGCGCAGGCGTTCGCCCGCCGCGCGGGCCAGAACGGCCGCGTGCGCGGTGTCTTCGGCGACGGCCAGGTCCGGGGATTCGCGGGCCAGTGCGGTGTGCAGGGCGCGTGTGACGGGGCCGTGGCAGCACGCGGCGAGGGCGTGATGAACAGCGGTGCGTCGCTCGCGGGTCACCGTGGCGGACGCTGCCTCGGCAAGGGCCGGTGCGGCGAAGCGGTGCGGCTGGGCCACACCGGATGGGAGAGGTCCCGTGGCGCCGTCCGCGACGACCAACCCGGCGTCAAGGGCGTGGGCGAGATGGTCCTCGGAGTTGCGACACCCACTGTGCCGCAGCAGGTCCGCGTCGCACCTGCCCGCGAGCGCAGCGACCTGGAGCGTGGCGCGGACGTCGGTGCGGACGTCCGCGGGGACGGAGGCGATCCAGGCGGTGGCCAGGTCGCGCACCTGCCGAGGAGGGTCGGGCGGCCCGGTGCAGCCGTCCGCGTCGCCGGACGGCGCGGCGGCGGGGTGGAACCGGAACCATGCGTCGAGCAGGCCCCGGTGGCCCCCGCAGTAGCGGTGGATGGGCACTGCCCAACGAGTGGGCAGCCCGAGGCGCGCGCATTCGGCCGCCGTCTCGGTGAGATCGGAGGGGGGTACGGGCAGCACCGCCGGGTGACCGCCGAGCAGCGCGGCCGCGGCGGCGGGGTGGCCGGTGGTGCGTTCAGCTGCCACGGCGGTCAACTGAGCGGGGGCGAAGGTGCGTACGGCGTAGCCGATCAGGTCCGCGCTGGCAGGGTCGAGCCACTGTGCACCGTCGATCACGAGCAGGGCCGGAGGCCCTTCGGCGAGCAGGCGGATCAGGGCCAGGCGCAGCCTCAGCGGATCATCGGCCGCGTCCGATGGCCAGGCGCCGCTCCACGCGCTGTCCCGCTCAACGGCGCGTGCCCCTACGGTGGATCGCGCATCCGGAATCTCCCCGGGCGCCGTGACGCAGGGCAGAAGCGCCGTCCCGGGGGGCTCCGGGGACTCCGGTGACTCCGCCGTCGGGCCAGATGATCCCGCAGAGGCACCGGCCGCGCCCGCCCCCCGCACCCGGGCCGCACTGAGCAGTTGGACCAGCGCGCTGTAGCCGACCCCGGCCTCGCTCTCCTGCGTACGCACCCACAGGCAGCGCCGCACCGCCCCGGTGCCCCGCACGGATGGCGACTGCTCGGCCAGCGCCTCCAACAGGGTGCTCTTGCCCGAGCCCCACGGACCGCTGACCGCCAGCCGCCCGTGACGCTCCAGCAGCGTGGCGGCGTCATGGACCACGGCGGCCCAGCCGTCCTTCGCCGTCCCCGCATCGCCGCCCGCGCCTGTCTGTCCTTGCACACCGGGCACCGTAAGCGCGCGCCTGCCGCACCACAACGCCTGTGCACGGCCCGCCCGGCGGACGAGGGATCTCCCTGACAAGCCCGCCGTCCCGGCGGGGCCCGCCACGCCCGGCCCCGCTCCCTCCGGCATGCGGAACGCACGCGACAGGGGCCTTCCCGGATACCGCCGACGCCCCGGCACCAGGACGCTATGGGCCATCCCGACCCTCCCGACCCTCCGACCACCCCGGGAGACCCACCCCCGGGCTTGTCCACACCCGCCCCTGGACGCACCACATCGCCGCTGATGCACCGTCACCGGCGCCCTCCCCGAAAGAGCCGTTCCCCCCCGAAAGGAACACCCCCTATGCGACCCCTCTCTCAACGGCCGCTCCTGACCGGCCTCGTGGCCGCGGCGGCCCTCGCCGGACTGGCCGCCCTGCCAAGCCTGCCCGCCCACGCGGACACTCCCGCTCCCTCTCCCGGGACGACGGCCGAGCCGCGGCTGCCGGACGCACTCCGTGCGGCCCTGGCGCGAGACCTCGGGACGAGCCCCGCGGGCGTGACGGAGCGTCTGGCCGACGAGAGCCGGGCCCAGCGCGTGGCGACCGCGGTCCGCACCACGGTCGGCGACCAGGCCACCGCCCTCTGGTTCGACGCGGCCGACGGTCACCTCCACGCCGCCGTCACCACGCCCCGGGCCGCCGAGGCCGCGCGGGATGCCGGAGCGGTACCCCACCAAGCACGCCGTACGCGCGCCGAGTTGGAGACGGCGGCGCGGCAGGTCGGCAAGTGGAGCCGGGGAGTGCCCGGTGTGCGCTCGTGGGGTGTGGACGCTCGCGCGGAACGAGTCGAAGTGTCCGTCGACCCCGCCGCGTCGACCGCGGCCACCAAGGCCCTGCGATCGAAGCTCGCTTCCCTCGGCGGCCTCATACGGGTGGTCGAGTCCCGAGACGTACCCCGTCAGCAGGGCGGCGATGTCGTGGGCGGAGAGAAGTGGACGCCGGGCAGTGAGTCACCCTGCTCGGTCGGCTTCCCCGTGACGCGGACGAGTGGCGCGGGCAAGGCCTTCCTCACCGCCGGGCACTGCACGAACGACGTCAGCCAGCCCGCGTACGGCAAGGACGGCACGCGCGTGGGCACGTCGAACAAGAACGGCACCGGGTCGGTCAATGCCCGCGAAGGCGACATGGGCATCGTCGACGTCGACCAGGCGGGCTGGTCGCTGGCGCCCAAGGTGGCGGGCTGGGGCGAGGGTGATGTCACCGTGACGGGCGCCGCCGAAGCGGTCGTGGGCACGGCCGTGTGCCACTCGGGCCAGACGACCGGATACCGGTGCGGTGAGGTCACCAAGGTCGACCAGAGCGTCGACTACGGCAATGTGGTGATCGACGGGCTGTCGTACTCCAGCGCCTGTTCCGCGGGAGGTGACTCGGGCGGCAGTTACGTGACGCCCGCCGGGGGGCGGGCCGTCGGTCTCCACTCGGGTGGCGGCAGCGCGACGTGCACCGGCGGAAGCGGCGAGAAGTACACCATCTTCCAGCCGGTCAACGAAGCGCTCACGAAGTTCGGTGCCCAGCTGGTGACGTCGGACCCGCAGCCCGGCGAGGTGACCGTATCGGCGGTGTCCGCGCAGACCACCGCCACCGGCAGCCGGGTGGAGCTGCGCAACAGCGCGGAGGGCGGCACGGTTCCCTACACCTGGACCGCCACCGGCCTGCCCAAGGGGCTC
Organism: Streptomyces sp. NPDC057302; assembly: GCF_042667685.1. Taxonomy (NCBI): domain Bacteria; kingdom Bacillati; phylum Actinomycetota; class Actinomycetes; order Kitasatosporales; family Streptomycetaceae; genus Streptomyces; species Streptomyces sp. NPDC057302. The sequence goes on from NZ_JBHUZJ010000022.1 coordinate 15,547, forward strand.
TCCATCGACGCGTCCACCGGCACGGTCTCGGGCAGCCCGACGACCGCAGGCACCCACCAGGTGACGCTGACCGCGACGGACACGGCCGGAAAGAAGGGATCCACGTCCTTCGGGTGGACGGTGACGGCCCCCGGCACGGGCGCGCCGAAGCTTGCCGACCCCGGCAGCCAGAACGGCACCGTGGGACGCCCGATGAGCGTGCCGGTGAAGGCGACCGGCGGCACGGCCCCGTACACCTTCACCGCGACGAATCTCCCGGCAGGGCTGAGCGTTCACCCGACCACGGGCCTGGTCTCCGGCACCCCCACGAGCTGGGGCTTCCGCAACGCGACACTGACGGTCACGGACGCGGCGGGCAAGAAGGCCTCGGTCACCGTCACCTTCACGATCTGGTCGTGACCCACTGACCCGCTGACCGCTGCCCCATCGAACCGCCGCTCCCGGCCATGGCGACCGGGAGCGGCGGTTCTCGTGTTTCCCGCGACCGGGGGCAGGACTTCGCTACTCGACGTTCCGCGCCAGAATCCCGAGGGTCGCGCGAAGGCCCGCCTCAGGGATCACGGGGAAGATGCCCGCGTCCCGGTAGCGCTCCTCGATCTCGCTCCAGTCGTAGTACGAAGTGGCCAGAGTGCCGCCCTCGCTGGCCTCGAGCCGGTAGCCGTAGAGGTGCCGGATGGGCGGCTGCACCTGGCCGGAGATCGTCCACTCGATCAGGGCGTCCTGCTCGAACTTCGTGATGATCACGGTGACGTCGTACTTGCCCAGCGGGTAGTCGTTCAACGACTCGCGGTCCATGTGGACGACGAATTCGTCGCCGGCCGCGCGCGCGGATTCGCCCTCGGCGGACTGCAGCATTCCTGAGCTGTCGATCGCCACGTGCCCGGCGGGGTCGCACAACAACGCGAAGATCTTCTCCGGGGACGCGGCTATCTGGCGCTGCACTTCGAATCGCTCTGTCGTCATGTGGCCCACCCTTGCACGATCACGAAACCCCGGACCAGCGCAGGCCGATGGCTCCGGTCGCAGGACAGGGACGGATTCCATGGCGTGCGAAGGGGCGCGGAGGGGCATCAGGTCATGATGGCCTTGGTGATCAGCGTATGGGAGTGTTGGATGAACCGCCCGTAGTCGCTTTGCGCCCCCGCTCGACGTCCTGCGCCTGTGACGTCCCATGAAAGAGAAGCCAGTGGTTCTGAAAACCTTCGGCTGGTCGTTCGCGGTCACCGCGCTCGGCCTGGTCGCGGCGGTGTTCTATGACGGATGGGCGGCCATCGGGATCGTGGCGATCCTTGCCGTCCTCGAGGTCTCGCTGTCCTTCGACAACGCGGTGATCAACGCCGGAATCCTGAAGAAGATGAGTGCCTTCTGGCAGAAGATCTTCCTCACCATCGGTGTGCTCATCGCCGTCTTCGGCATGCGGCTCGTGTTCCCCGTCCTGATCGTCGCGATCAGCGCCAAGATCGGCCCGATCGAGGCCGTGCGGCTTGCCCTCAACGACAAGGACAAGTACCAGCAGCTGGTGACCGACGCGCACCCGTCGATCGCCGCGTTCGGTGGCATGTTCCTGTTGATGATCTTCCTCGACTTCATTTTCGCGGACCGTGACATCAAGTGGCTCGGCTGGCTCGAGCGACCGCTCGCCAAGCTCGGCAAGATCGACATGCTGTCGGTCTGCATCGCCCTCATCGTGCTCATGATCTCCGCGATGACCTTCGCCACCCACGCCCACCAGCACGGTGGCACGCACGTGGACAAGGCACAGACGGTGCTCATCTCCGGCATCGCCGGCCTCATCACGTACCTCGTCGTGGGCGGCCTGTCCGGCTTCTTCGAGAACCGCCTGGAGGAAGAGGAGGAGCGCGAACACGAGGCGGAGGAAGAGGCCAAGAAGAGCGGCAATGCCCCGTCCGCCGTCGTGCTTGCGGGGAAGGCCGCGTTCTTCATGTTCCTCTACCTCGAGGTCCTGGACGCGTCGTTCTCCTTCGACGGCGTCATCGGCGCCTTCGCCATCACGAACGACATCGTCCTGATGGCGCTGGGCCTGGGCATCGGCGCGATGTACGTCCGTTCGCTCACCGTCTACCTGGTCCGCCAGGGCACCCTGGACGACTACGTCTACCTGGAGCACGGCGCGCACTACGCGATCGGCGCTCTTGCCATGGTCCTGCTCGTCACCATCCAGTACGAGATTCCCGAGGTCGTCACCGGCCTGGTGGGCGTCGTCCTGATCGCCTGGTCCTTCTGGTCATCGGTACGCCGCAACAAACGGATCGCGGCAGGCGTGGGGTAGCGGAGCTGTCCGCAGGCCGGAGCCGCTCCCCGGCCGTAGCGTGGCCGGGGAGCACACATCCTGGAGATCTGGTGACATCACGTCTGAACGCGTACGACCAGCCCGTCGGCGCGTCACTCCCCAACTGGACACCCCGCCCGGCCCCGGCCCGGGTCGACCTGGACGGCGCGTACTGCCGTATCGAGCCGCTCGACGCCGAGCGTCACGCCGACGACCTCTACGCGGCGTACGCGACCGCGACCGACGGCCGGAACTGGACCTACCTGCCCGACGAGCCCTTCGAAAGCGCCGGCCAGTACCGCCGCTGGGCCGAGGCCGCGGCCCGCAGCGCCGATCCACTGCACTACGCGGTGATCGACCGTACGTCGGGCAAGGCGGTCGGCACCCTGTCGCTGATGCGCCACGACCCGGCCAACGGGGTCGTCGAAGTCGGCTACGTGGTGTTCTCGCCGCTGATCCAGCGCACCCCGCTCTCCACCGAGGCGCAGTACCTACTGATGGCCTACGCCTTCGACAAGCTCGGCTACCGGCGCTACGAGTGGAAGTGCGACGCCCTCAACGCCCCGTCGCGCAAAGCGGCCGAGCGGCTCGGCTTCACCTTCGAAGGCGTGTTTCGCCAGGCGGTGGTCTACAAGGGGCGCAACCGCGACACGGCCTGGTACTCGATCGTCGACGGTGAATGGCCGCGGCTTCGCGAGGCGTTCCGCGCCTGGCTGGCGCCGGAGAACTTCTCGGAGGACGGACGGCAACGCCGCTCGCTGAGCGCGATGTAGATCGGCTGCTCTCCCGAGCGGGTCGGCCCGTCGGATGGAAACGCTTGATTCAAGTGCCGTTCAGCGCACAACCATCAGCCGTTTCCGCGTGTCTCGCAGATGAATCACATCAGCGCGCACGCGTCTCGACATCGCTCGCGCTCCAAGGAGGAATCGTGGTCATCCGCAGACCCGCCATATCGACCGCCGTGGCCGCCGCCCTGATCGGATCGCTCGGCGTGCCGATCGTCGCGGGCACCGCAGCCGCACAGGACGGCGCCGCCACCGTGCGCGAGGACTTCGACGGCGACGGCTATCAGGACGTCGCCGTCGCCGCTCCCGGTGCGAAGGTCGGTGGCCATATCGGGGCCGGCTACATCACGATCAGCTACGGCTCGGCGCAGGGCATCGACCCCGAGCGCACCACGGTCATCACCCAGGACGCCCCGGGCGTGCCCGGCGAATCGGGCGACGACAATGGCTTCGGCTACACGATGGTCTCCCGTGACCTGGACGGCGACGGCCTGACCGACCTGGCGGTGAGGGCCCGCAGCTACCGGCCGGATGACAACGTCAACGGATCGGTCATCGTCCTGTGGGGCCGCAAGGGCGGCATCTCGGGCCAGGACGCCGTCCTCGTCCCCGCACCGGCGAACGCGGAGGTCGGGGACCACCTCACCGCGGGCGACTTCGACGGTGACGGGCACCCGGACCTGTTCATGCGCAACGGCGACGACTACGACTACCACGACGTGCTCCACGGCCCCTTCGGCCGGGACGGCGTCCCCGCCCGCTCGCAGCAGCTGAAGGTGTTCAGCACCGACAACTCCATCAACTCGACGGCCACGGGCGACTTCAACGGCGACGGCATCGAGGACCTCGCGACCTTCTACGTCTACGAGAACCACGCCGAGGGCGGCAAGCTGTGGCTGGGCAGCAAGTCCGGCCTGTCCACCGTCCCCAAGGCCCTGAACTCCGCGTCCAGCACCGCCGTCGCCGACTTCGACCAGGACGGCTACGCGGACCTCGCCACCCGGATCTTCCCGAACGGCGACACGGAGGGCACCGAGGAGGACCCCGGCACCGTCAAGATCTATTACGGTTCGCCGTCCGGCCCCAGCCAGACCCGTACACAGACGATCACGCAGAACACGGCGGGCGTGCCCGGGGCGAGCGAGAAGGGCGACCAGTTCGGCGGCCGGCTGAGCGCGGGCGACGCGAACGGCGACGGATACCCCGACCTGGCCGTCGGCGTCCCCGGCGAGGCGATCGGCTCGAAGAAGAAGGCCGGCGCCGTGGTGCTGCTCAAGAGCGGCAAGGACGGGCTCACCGGCAAGGGCGCGCAGGCCTTCCACCAGGACACGGCGGGCGTGCCGGGTGCCGCGGAGTCCGGCGACGTGTTCGGCGGGTCGGCACGACTGCTCGACGTGACGGGTGATGGCAAGGCGGATCTGACCGCGGGCGCGCCGGGCGAGAACCTGGGGACGGTCGTCAACGGCGGCGCGGTGTGGCTGCTGCGAGGCGCCGCCTCCGGTCTGACGGCATCGCAGTCGGTCGCGCTGAACCCGACGGACATCGGTGCACCGTCGGCGAAGGCGTTTTTCGGCTTGAACCTGAGCGGCGACAACGGCCCCGGAACGGTGATCCCCTAGGGCTCGGCACAGGACCGCAGGACCGCAGGCTGCCGGGGCCCCCTCAGGCTGGTACGAGCAGACGACTCCTGATCCCAGAGTTGTTCGGGCGTACGAACCTGAGGGATGGTTGCCCTTTTAGCCTGAGGTGGTGATCAGTCACGTGTCGGTGAATCTCCGCACCAGTCTTGCCCGTGTGCTCGAAGATTTCAGCCCTGCCCTGCTCGACCTTGTGCACGGCAGGCCCGAGCTGGTCGACGAGGTCGGCGGGGTCGTCATCCACGACCCGGGGGACGAGGTCACCTACCCGCAGCGCGCCATGGTGCTCGGCGTCGGTGTCTACGGGACGGAGCAGATCGCCCGGCTCATGCACGAGCTGGGCGATCACGGCGCGGCCGCCCTGGTGGTGCGCGGTCCCGTCGAGCACGGCGAGGCGCTGGCCACGGCGTCCGCGGCCTCGGGGGTGGCACTGATCGGCCTGGCGCAGGGCGCGTCCTGGTCCCAACTGACACAGCTCCTGCGGACGTTGCTCACCGAAGGGGATGTCGGTGATTCGGGGGCGGAGTCACTGGGAGGGGTTCCCTCCGGTGATCTGTTCGCGCTGGCCAACGCCGTCGCGACGCTGCTGGACGCGCCGATCACGATCGAGGACCGCCGTCAGCGGATCCTGGCGTTCTCCGGCAGGCAGGACGAAGCGGACCAGTCACGCGTGGCCACGATCCTGGCCCGCCAGGTGCCGGAGGGGTATCTGCGGATCCTGGAGAGCCGCGGCGTCTTCAACGAGCTGTACCGCAGCGACCGTCCCGTCCACATCGCCCCCGCCACGATCGAGGAGGGGGAGACGGCCATCCCGCGGGTCGCCGTCGCGGTGCGGGCCGGTGACGAGTTCCTGGGGTCGGTGTGGGCCGCGGTCGAGGAGCCGCTGACCCCCGATCGCGAGCAGGCGTTCCAGGATGCGGCGAAGCTCGTCGCCCTGCACCTGCTGCGCCACCGGGCGGGCGCCGACGCACAGAACCGGCTCCGGGCCGACCTGGTGAGCACGGTGCTGGAGGGCGGCATGGGGGCGGCCGACGCCCTGGACCGCCTGGGGCTCGTGGAGGAGCCCACGGTGGTGATGGCCATGGGGGTCACCGGCGAGAAGGGCGACCATGCCCAGCTCGCCGCGGAACGACAGAGGCTGACCAGCGCCCTGGGCATCCACCTCAACGCGGTGCAGCCACGGTCGGCTCTCGCGCTGCTCGGCGATGTGGCCTACGCCGTCGTCCCGGTGCCCGCGGACCCCGCGGCCGGCCGGGAGCGGGCGATGCAGATCGCGGCCAACTTCGTGGAGCGTGCCGGCAAGCGGGCGCAGGCGGTGATCGGCATCGGATCGGTGGCGACCGACCCGTCGGCGCTGGGCCGCTCACGCACCAGGGCCGACCGGGTCCTGCGGGTGCTGATGAGCGACCAGAGCGGCAGGCGGGTCGCCTCGATCGGCGACGTATACATCGACGCACTGCTGCTCGACCTGCGGGACCTTGCCGCCGTGCAGGGCGACGAACTGCTCAGCCCGGTGGCCCGATTGGTGCACTACGACGCCAAGCACCGGTCCCACCTGATCGAGACGCTCCGCGCGTGGCTGGACGCCTTTGGCGACATCATCGGAGCGTCGGCGAGCGTGTTCGTCCACCCCAACACCTTCCGCTACCGCATCCGGCGGGTCGCCGAGGTGGCGGAGGTCGACCTGCAGGATCCCTCGGTGCGATTCGCGCTCATGCTGCAACTGCGGTTGATGAACCCCTGCGCGCCGGAGTGAGCGGGGCAGACGTGCGTGGTGACCGCAGTGCACCGGCAGTCAGAGCCTGACGCCGGGCGGCACCGTGAGATCGGAGGTCGCCTCGTGGAAGGCGTTGGCCCGCTCGATGGTGCGCACCCAGTCGTAGAAGAGTTCCTTGGCGGACAAGGTCTCGATGCCGGATGCCGCGAGACGGCGCAGCCCTGCCTCGTGGGCCCGCCCGGGTGAGAAGGCCGCGTCGTCGACGACCACGACGCGCTTACCCGCCGCGTGGAGCCGAAGGGCCGAGTGCGCGACGCAGATGTCGGTCTCCAGGCCGACGAGCACGGTCGTGCCGCGCCCGGTCGCCTCGATGCCTCCAGCGATCTCCGGGTTGTCCCAGACGGAGAAGGCGTTCTTCGGGAAGGTGACCGCGTCGGCCGGAAGAGCCACGCGGATGGTGTCGTCGGTGTGGTCGTTGTAGTCGGGCTCCTCCTCGGTGACGACGACGGGGACGTTCAGTTCGCCTGCGACGCGGGCGATCCAGGCGATGCGCCGCACCGTCTCGTCCAGGCGGAGGCGGTCCACGTCCAGCCGCTTGGGCGGATAGAAGTTTCTCTGCGCATCGATGACCACCAGGACGCAGTCGTCGACTTCGAGCAAGGGCATGTTCGTCTCCCCAAGGGTCCTAAGAGCGGTCGTTTGGTACGAGGACGGCGACGCCCCGTGTCGGTGGCGCCGCCGATCGATGACTTCAGCCTAGGCATGACGCACCGACGCGTGATCGTCGCCAACTACGAGCCAAGCCACCTGACTTCGTACGGGTATCCCGTCCCCACTCGCGGCGGTGCGGACATCCCACCGTGAGGACTGTGCAGCGCACAGTCACACCTGAGCTCCCTTCGTACGCCGATACGAAGCCGGCTCTGTCCTTTCGTCTGCCGGTCCATCAGGAGCGCGGAGATGCAGCCATAGTGTGGCGTTCTCGCCGCTCCCTCCTCGCTTCAAGGACGGTTCCGTGACTCCCAGCATTGACATCGGCCATTGGCGCAGCCGACTCGCGGCGCTGGCCGATGAGTTCGAGGTGCCTGGCGCATCCCTGGCCTTCTCCCACGAGAGAGCCGAGACCCTGGCGTGCGCCACAGGCGTGCTCAACCGGTCCACCGCAGCGCCGGTGAGCGTGGACTCCCTGTTCCAGATCGGGTCCATCACCAAGGTGTGGACCACTACACAGCTGATGCTGCTCATCGAGCAGGGACGGCTCACTCTCGAAACCCCGGTGGCCGGCGTGCTGCCCGAGTTCGCGGTACGCGACACCCGGGCCACGCGCGCCGTCACCGTACGCCAACTGCTGACCCACACCTCGGGCATCGACGGGGACCTGTTCGTGGACACCGGGCGCGGTGGCGACTGTCTGCGGAGGTACGTGGAGGCTTGCGCCGGGCTCGACCAGCTGTTCTCGCCGGGGGCCGGGCAGTCGTACTGCAACGCGGGGTTCGTCATCGCAGGGCGCATCGTGGAGCGCCTGACCGGGCTGGAGTGGGATGAGGCGCTGAAGGCTCAGATCATCGAGCCGCTGGGCCTGACCCACACATGCACGCTGCCCGAAGACGCTCTGCGCTTCGCGACGGCGCTGGGCCACGGCGACGACGGCGCACCGGCCGACGTGTGGGGGCTGCCGCGATCCATGGGCCCGGCCGGCCTGGTGTGCGCCCGCGCCAAGGACGTCGTGGCGTTCGGCCGTGCCCACCTGACCCCGGGGGCCCTGCTCGCCGATCCGCAGGCACTGCGCGTCCCGCAGGTGCGGGTGCCCAACCCGTACGTCGACGCCGAACAGTGGGGACTGGGCTGGGGGTTGACGTCCTGGGACGGCAGACAGGTCGCCTTTCACGGCGGGGACACCATCGGACAGCACGCCATGCTCTGGGTGCTGCCCGCCACCGACACCGTGGTCGCCCTGCTGACCAACGGCGGGCGCGCATGTGAGTTCCAGCACGCCGTGGCCAGTGAGCTGTTCCAGGAACTGGCGGGCGTCACGGTGCCCGCCCCGCTCACCCCGCCCACCCAGCCCGTGGCGGTGGACACGGAACGCTTCGCGGGCGTGTACGAGCGGGCCGGCAGCCGCATCACCGCGACCGTCCACGCGGGCGCGCTGCGCCTTCGCACCGAGCCCACCGGCGCTCTCGAAGGACTCGCCCCCGTAAGGGAGTTCACGCTGACGGCCGTGGACGAGAACACCTTCCTGGCCCGCCACGACCAGGCGTCGCTGTGGGACGCGGTGGTGTTCGAGACCGCTCCGGACGGCACGTCCTTCCTGCGCTACAGCGGCCGGGCCACACCCAAGGCGCGCTGACCCCGCCCTCACTTCCAGTGGAGCAACTGTGAACGCACCACCCCACCTTCCGGACACCGCACCGGCTGATCGCATCGCCGCGCTCTTCCAGGACGCCGGAGCCGACGGATACGTCCACGTCCGTGACGTGGACAGCGCCGCGGAGGTCTCCTACCGGGCCGACGCCCCGGTGATCCTGGCCTCCGTACGCAAGATCGCGATCGCCCTGGAGTACGCACGACAGGCGGCGGCGGGCACCCTCGATCGCGCCGGGCGGCACACCGTGGCCGTGGCCGAGAAGGAGGGCGGCGGCATCGGCACCGACGGCTGCCTCGACGATGTCGTGCTCGCCGCCCGGGACTTGGCGTACTTCATGATGACGATGAGCGACAATGCCGCCACCGACAAACTCCTCTCCCTCGTCGGCGCCGACAACGTACGGGCGACCCTGGCCGGGCTCGGATGCACCGGCTTCCCCGTCGGTACGGGCCGGGAGCTGTACGGCCGCGAGTGGGACGAGTTGGGCATTGACCCGGACGCGGACATCGACACGCAGCTCCAGCACATCAGTGACGACCGGATCCGCGCCCTGTCGGTGCTCGACCCCCGGCGCGCCCAGGCCGGCACACCCCGCGAGGTCACCGGACTGCTCACGGCGATCTGGCGCGACGAGGCCGCCACCGCCGAAGCCTGCGCCGAGGTAAGAGGCCTGATGGCTCATCAGCTCTCGACACACCGGCTGGTCGCCGCCTTCGAGGACGGCATCGAGGTCGCGGCCAAGAACGGCTTCATGTGGAACCTGCGCAACGAAGCAGGCGTCGTCAGCTACCCCGACGGCAGACGCTACGCCGTGGCCGTCTTCGCGCGCACCCACTCCCTGGCCGTGCGCCAGCCCAGGGCGGACGCCGTGATCGGGAGCGTCGCGCGTACCGCCATCGATTTCCTCCGTCGTTGAACACCTGTCCCCGGCGCAAGGAGCAGTGCATGAGCAGCGACCAGACCACCGCGGACCCCGCGGTGACACCGGCCCTGGCAGCGATATTCGCCGACGCCCAGGCAGAAGGATTCGTCCACGTACGTGATCTCGACGGCCCGGCGGAGGTGTCCCACCGCGCCGACGAGCGGGTGGTCCTGGCCTCCGTCTTCAAGATCCCGATTCTCCTTGAGTACGCCCGCCAGGCAGCGGCCGGACACCTGGACCGACAGGCGCGGCACACGGTCACCGCCGAGTACCGCATGGGTGGTTCGGGCAGCGACGGATGCCGGTACGACATCGAGCTGAGCACCCGCGACCTCGCCCACCTGATGATGTCCATCAGCGACAACGCGGCAACCGACGTGCTCCTCGACGCCGTCGGCGAGGCGAACGTCCGCGCCACCCTTGACGCCTTGGGCTTTCCCGGCTTCGGAGTGTCCGGCTGCCGGGCGCTCGACCTGCCGGTCCGCCGTGAGCTGGGCATGGCGGACGGCGCGGATTTCGACACCTGCGTGGCACGGGCCACCGAGGAGGAGATCCGGCAGCTCAGCGTGCGCGATCCCGCCCGTGTGCCCTCCAGTACTCCTCGGGAAGTGGCCGACCTGCTGGCCGCGATCTGGCACGACCGGGCAGGGACCGCCGAAGCCTGCGCCGAGGTGCGCGCCGTCATGGCACGGCAGGTGTGGCAGCACCGACTGACCTCCGGCTTCGAGGACGGCGTACGCATCGCGGGCAAGACCGGCACCGAGTTCGGCATCCGCAACGAGGCCGGTGTCGTCACCTATCCCGACGGCAGGCGCTACGCCGTCGCCGTCTTCCTGCGCACCCGCTCGATGGCCGAGCGCGACCCCCGCGCCGACGCGGCCATCGGGCGTGCGGCGCGCGTGGCCGTCGACTGGCTGCGCGGCTGAGCAACACCCTCACCTTCCCCCTTGGAGTACTCGATGACACGCGTGCGCGTCATGGCCTGGTGTACCGCGGTGTCGCTGCTGGCCGCGGGATGCGGCACGGCCCAGCCGGCCGGTTCGGCAGGCGGCGACACCTTCAGCTTCGCGATCAAAGGCGACCCGGGTCTGCTGGATCCGGCGCAGGTACGCAACACCAACACCTATACGGCGTTGTCGCTGGCCTACGACACCCTCATCCACGTCTCACCGGAAGGGAAGGTCGTCTCCGGGCTCGCCCGTGCTTGGGACGTCCGCCCCTCGTCGGTCACGTTCACCCTGCGCCGTGATGTCACCTGCGCCGACGGCAGCCGGGTGACCCCCGGCACCGTCGCCGAGAACGTCCGGCACGTGACCGACCCGGCCACCAAGTCACCGACTCTCGGCGTCACCGTCCCCGAGGGCCTGAAGGCCACGACCGACAAGGCCTCGAACACCGTCACGCTGTCCACGCCGAAGCCCTTCGGGTTCATTCTGGAGAGCACCCGCTTCATGTTCCTGGTGTGCGGCAAGGGGCTGAAGGACCGCTCCGTCCTCGCACACGGCACCTCAGGTTCCGGGCCGTTCCAGCTCAGCTCCGCCCAACCCAACCAGCGCTACGCCTTCGACCGGCGCAAGCACTACGGATGGGGGCCGGGCGGCAAGGGCACCGACGATCCGCGTACCCCGGGCCGGGTGGTGCTCCAGGTGGTCCCCAGCGAGCAGACCGCGGCCAACATGATGATCTCCGACCAGCTCAACGGCACGATGCTGAACGGACCCGACCGGGCCCGCATGCGGAAGATCCCCGGAGTGACGACCACCGAACAGTCCATCGGCCCCTCGGAGTTCCTCTTCCACCAGGGCAAGGGGCACCCCGGACAAGACCCGGCTCTGCGCACCGCGCTGCTCCAGGCTGTCGACCTGCGGGAGTTGGGCGCCATCGCCTCCAGCGGCACCGGGCGCAAGGCCACCGGACTCGTCCAGAACCCGCGCCCGTGTCCCGGCGACACGGTCTCCGGCACCCTTCCCGCATTCGACAGGGCGGCGGCCGAGAAGGCCCTGGACCGCGCGGGCTGGCACCGCGGCGCTTCTGGCGTACGCACCAAGGACGGCAAACGCCTGAGCATCCGCATGGTCTACGGCGCCTCCTCGGGCGAGGCCGCCACCGCCGCGGCCGAGTACCTGGGCAAGGCGTGGCAGGACGTCGGTGTAGACGTCCGGCTGCGAGGCGTCGTCGATGCCGCTTACGCGGAAGTGGAATCGGTGACCCAGGACTGGGACGTGATCTGGGAGCCCCTGGGCGTCACCCTGCCCACCCAGCTGCTCGGCATGCTGTCGGGGCCCTTCACCCCGGACGGCGGCAACTTCGCGCATCTGACCAACAAGCAGTACGAGGAGGCGACCAGGCGGGCGGGGAAGCGGCCCGGCGCAGCGGGCTGCACACTGTGGCGGGCCTCGGAAGTCTCCCTGCTGCGCAGCGCGGACATCGTGCCCGTCGTGGACCGCACCGCCGTCGTCGCGGCCCGCAACTCCACCTTTCACCTCACCTCCGGCCTGTTCGAGCCGACCTCGATCCACCTGACCGGAGGCCCACGTTGAGCACGCCCGCCCATGTCGACGACGCTTCCGCCGCTCCCCGCTCGCGGGCCACCCGCACCCGGACCTTGACCCCGCGGTTCCTCGCCAAGCACCTGGTGCGTTTCGCCCTGTCCCTGACGGCCCTGCTCGTGGCGTCGTTCGCGATGATCCACCTGATTCCCGGTGATCCGCTGCGCAAGATGCTCGGCCCCACCGCACCCAAGGAACTGGTCGAGCGGCGCCGCCATGAACTCGGCCTCGACGACTCCATCCCTCTCCAGTTCGTCCACTACGTACAGGACGTGTTCAGCGGCGACCTGGGGACCTCCTTCATCTCGGGACAGCCGGTGACCCAGATCGTCGCGGACGGGCTGCCCAACACGGTCGCGCTCGCCTCGCTGGCGACCCTGGTGGCGCTGTTGCTGGCGATCCCGCTCGGGATGTGGGGCGCCATCCGTACAGAGAACGGCAGGAACCAGGGCACCGAGAGTGCCTTCGGAGCCCTGACCGGGGCGGCGGTGGCCGTGCCCGAGTATCTCTACGCCCTGGTGCTCGTGATCGTGTTCGCGCTGACGCTGGGCTGGCTGCCGCCCGCCGGACTGACCGGCCCGGCCTCGTACATCCTTCCCGTCATCGCCCTGGCCGTCGGACCCGCCGCGATGATCGCCCGGGTCGCCCGGGTGGAGACGCTGCGGGAACTCGGCTCGGACTACATGCGCCTGGCCCGCGCCAAGCGCCTGCCTGCGGGCCGCCTGTACGCACGCCATCTGCAGCCCAACACCCTCACCGCGACGCTCACCATGGGCGGCCTCCTGCTGAGCGGGCTGATCACCGGCAGCGTGCTGGTGGAGAACGTGTTCGCCTGGCCGGGACTCGGGCTGCGGACGGTGGAGGCGATCACGCAGAAGGACTATCCCGTCGCCCAGGCCGTGATCCTCGTCTACGGCGCGATCGTGCTCGGCGTGAACTTCGTGGTCGACGTCGCGCTGGGCGCCCTGGACCCCAAGTCCGCCCTGACCGCCCCGACCGCCCGCCAGGAGAGCTGATGCGACGCCTGCTCAAGAACCCTTCCGCGCTCACCGGCGCCGTCATCGTCCTGTCTCTGCTCGTCCTGGCCGTCGTGGCACCGATGATCTGGGGCGACGCCGCCTCCCGCTTCGACCCCGACGCGATCAACACGGGCTCCTCGACAGCGCACCCGCTCGGCACCGACGCGCTAGGCCGCGACCTGCTGGCCCGCACCCTGGTGGCCACCCGCCTCTCGCTGGAACTCGCGGCGCTGGCCACACTGATCGGCTCCGCGCTCGGCATCCTCCTCGGCGTGCTGCCGACCGTGCTGCCGCGAAGGCCCGGACGCCTCGTCATCGGGGTGGTGGACGCGCTGGTGGCCTTCCCCTCCCTGCTCCTGGCGATGTTCACTGCCGTCATCGTCGGACTCGGCGCGCGCGGCGCGGTCCTCGGCATCGGAGTCGCGCTCGCCCCCACCTTCGCCCGCATCACCCACACGCTGACCTCGTCCATCGCCCAGGCCGACTACATCGCCGCCGCCCGCATGCTGCGCGTATCGCGCCTTCGGGTGCTGACCCGGCATGTGCTGCCGAACATCGCCGAACCCCTCATCCTCAACGTGACCCAGGCGATGGGCGGCGCGCTGCTCGGCCTGTCCGCGATGTCCTTCCTCGGCCTGGGCGTGCAGCCGCCGTCCTACGACTGGGGCCGCCTGCTGTTCGAAGCCTTCGGCCATGTCTACGTCACTCCCGTCGTCATCGCCGGGCCCGCCATCGCCGTGACCTCCGCCGGCATCGGCTTCGCCCTGCTCGGCGACGCGTTCGCCAAGGCAGCCGCGCGTACACCCCGGGCCTCCGGCGCCGTCACCCTCCCCGAACCAGCGCCCGCCGCCTGCGATGCCCCCGCATCGGACGTCATTTTGGACGTACGCGACCTGACCGTCGCCTTCCCCGGCGACATCCGGCCCGTCCGCGAGCTGTCCCTCACCGTCCACGCGCGCGAGATCGTCGGCCTGCTGGGCGAATCCGGCAGCGGCAAGAGCATGACGGCCGCGGCCATCGGCCAACTCATCCCGTATCCCGGACATGTCACGGCCGCCCGATACCGGCTGTGCGGCACCGAGGTGAAAACGCTCGACGCCCACGATCGCCGCAAACTGCTCGGCTCGTCCCTGGCCATGGTCTTCCAGGACCCCACAGCCTCGCTCAACCCCGCGCTGCGGATCGGCGGGCAGCTCGCCGAGGTCGCCACCGTGCACGCGGGAGCCACCAAGGCCCAGGCACGGCAACGCGCCATCGAACGCCTCGACCAGGTCCGCATCCGGGAACCCGAACACACCGCCGCCCAGCACCCCCACGAACTGTCCGGCGGCATGCGCCAGCGTGCCGTCATCGCCATGGGCCTGATGGGCACACCTCAGCTGATCATCGCTGACGAGCCCACCACCGCACTCGACGTCACCGTGCAGCGTGAAGTCCTGCGCCTGTTGCGGGAAGTCGTCGACGACAGCGGCGCGGGCGCCCTGTTCATCTCGCACGACATCGCCGTCGTCAGCGAACTCTGCGACCGCGTGGTGGTCATGTACGCGGGCCGGATCGTCGAGGAACTGTCCGTGCACAAGCTCGCCGACCAGGCCGCCCACCCCTACACCCGGGCACTCGTCGGCTCCCTGCCCGACATGGACACCGACCGCACCCAACCCCTGGACACCATCCCCGGCCGCCAGCCCGCCCCCGCCGAGGTGGGGTCCGGATGCGCCTTCGCCGACCGGTGCGCCCTGGCCACCGACCGCTGCCGGACACGACCCGCCCTTGTGGAACTGACCCCGGGACACAAGGCCGCCTGCTGGGAGGCACAGTGAAGATCAGCGAACTGACCGTGCGCTACGGCACGTTCACCGCCGTCGACCACGTCACCCTGGACGTACCGCCCGGATCCGCGCTCGGCCTGGTCGGCGAGTCCGGATCAGGCAAATCCACGCTCGCGCGCGCCGTCGCCGGACTCACACCTCACCGAGGTTCCGTCACCGGCATCGACCGGGCCAGGATCCAGATGGTCTTCCAGGACCCCTACTCCTCACTCAACCCGCGCATGAGCGTGGGACATGCCATCGCCGAAGGCGTCGGCCCCCGCAATGGGTCCGTCGCGAGGCGGGCAGAGATCGAACGCCTCCTGGACCTCGTGGCGCTGCCCGCCGCGGCGGCGCGGAAGTACCCCCGGGAGCTGTCCGGCGGGCAGCGTCAGAGGGTCGCGGTGGCCCGCGCACTGGCCGCGAGGCCGGATCTGCTCATAGCCGATGAGATCACCTCCGCACTCGACGTATCGGTCCAGGGCGCCGTCCTGAACCTGATCCGCGAACTCCGTGCCGAACTGGGCCTGTCCATGCTGTTCATCTCGCACAACCTGGCCGTGGTGCGCTACGTCACCGACACCGTTGCGGTGATGCGCGCGGGCAGCCTGGTGGAAGCGGGACCGGTGGACGAGGTCATCGGCTCACCCCGCCACACCTACACCCGCACCCTCCTGGATGCCGTGCCCCGCTTGCAGCGCCACTGACTCACAGCAGTGAGCCGGCCCCTGGAGCAGGATCCGTGCGGGATCTGCCCCAGGGGCCGGCTCACTACTGCCTGGCTGAAGCGCCGCTACAGCTGGATCCACTCCTTGGCCGTGGTGACCTGGTCGAGGAAATCGACGACCGGCTCGACGCCGAGCCCGGGGCCGGTGGGGACGTCGAGGTGTCCGTCGGCGAGCTCGAAGGGGGCGGTGACGTCCGTGGCGAAGTAGCGGCTCGAGCCGGAGGTGTCGCCCGGCAGGGTGAAACCGGGCAGCGCGGCAAGGGCGACGTTCGCGGCACGGCCCAGGCCGGTCTCCAGCATGCCGCCGCACCACACCGGGACGCCGTGGGCCACGCACAGGTCATGGATGGCCTTGGCCTCCAGATAGCCGCCGACCCGGCCGGGCTTGATGTTGATGACGGAGGCGGCACCCAGCGTGATCGCCGCGGCGGCGTCCTCGGCGGACTCGATCGACTCGTCCAGGCAGACCGGCGTACGCAACAGCTTCGCCAGCGCCGCGTGCTGCACCAGGTCGTCGTCGGCGAGCGGCTGCTCGATGAGCAGCAGGTCGAAGGCATCCAGTTTGGCCAGCTGCCGGGCATCGGCCAGGGTGTAGGCGGCGTTGGCGTCCACCTGGAGCAGCAGGTCGTCACCGAACCGCTCGCGCACCGCGCGGACCGGGGCCACGTCCCAGCCGGGCTCGATCTTGAGCTTGATGCGCACGTAGCCCTCGTCGATGAAGCCGCCCACGACGTCGAGGAGTTCGGGGATCGAGTCCATGATGCCGACGGACACGCCGCACGGCACCCGCTCACGTTCGGCCCCGAGGAAGGTCCCGAAGGACTGTCCGGTGGAACGCAGTTGGGCGTCGAGGACGGCCGTCTCCAGTGCCGCCTTGGCCATCTTGTGGCCCTTGAACGGCTTCAGGGTGCGCTTGACCGCGTGGGCGTCCGCCGATGCGGGCAACGCCGGTATCAGGAAACGCCGCAGCACGTCGGCCGCGCCCTCGACGTACTCCGAGCAGTAGCGGGGCTCGGACATGGCCACGCACTCGCCCCAGCCCTCGCTCTCGGGGGTGACCACGCGTACGAGCAGGACGTCGCGAGCGGTCTCGACGCCGAAGGAGGTCCGGAACGGCGCCCGCAGGGGCATCGCGATCCGGCGCAGTTCAATTCCGTTGATCTTCATGGTGCTTGGGCTCCCGGGGAGGTCAGCAGCGGTCACGGGGTGATGTCGGCACGGGGTGGCGCGGTCACGGAGGTGGTGCCGGCATGTGGGCGGTGTCGCGCGTGACGACGTAAGCGGTCCTGTCGTGGAAGCCGGTGACGCGGGCGCCCTCGGCGAGGAGCGTCCCGAGAACCTCGCGCATCGCCAGACGCCATGCCTTTGCCGCACCGGGGTCCGTGCGGCGCAGCCCCTCGATGTCGGGCGGGACCTCGACGAGCAGGGTGGCTGCGTCCCGGTCTCCGATGGCGGGCAGGCCATCGCGTACGGACAGGGCGGTGGCGGCATCGGCGGGGATCGGGGCGGGGGCCGGCGCGTGGAACGGCGTGGCGCCAGGCGCGGGGGCGGTGCGCGATGCCGCTGCGGCGATCGCCGCAGCGTCGTTCAGCTCCCAGCGGATGAGGGCCCGATCCGTGTCGTCGCCCCCGTTGATCACGTCGTCCATCGCCCCGTAGAAACTGGTGAGGTACTCCACCGGACGTCCGCCGAGCTTGGTCAGGTTGAAGTGGGCGTTGCGCCGCACCAGCGGGTCGTAGGTCCACGTGATCCGCCGCAGCCCGCGGGCCAGAGCCCACTCGCGCTGATGGAATTTGAGGGCCAGGCCCGCTCGATGGCCGGTGAGCGCACCGGTGACGTGCGAGTGCAGGGCCTCTCCGGCAGGGGCGGCGAAGAAGGCGACGGACGCGCCCACCAGCTGACCCTCGTCGAAGGCGCCGGCGACGTAGTTGCCCGCGTGGGAGAGCGCCCGCATTTGCTCGACACCCATGGGGGAGCTGCCGGGGGAGCTGCCCCAGATCTTCTCGAACAGTGTGTTGGCGCCCTCCAGTTCGCGCAGTTCGTGCAGCTCCCGTACGACGAGGCCGCGCGTTGCGTGTGGCTGTCGTACGTCGAGGGCGCTCACTGGGCGAGCTCCTGGACGAGAGCGGCCAGAAGCCGGGTTCGGGGGACCATCTCGGCCACGATCACGTGCTCATGGTCGGCGTGGGCTCCGCCGCCGACGGCGCCCAGGCCGTCCAGGGTGGGGCAGCCGAGCCCGGCGGTGAAGTTCCCGTCGGACGCCCCACCGACCGCCGCCGATGACAGCTGCCCCAGGCCCAGCCGCTGAGCGAGCAGGGCGGCCCGAGTGAACAGGTGGGCGGAGGACGATTCCTCCAGAGGCGGCCGGTTGGGGCCGCCGCGGATCTCCACCCGCGCGCCGGGGACGGTGCTCTTCATGTCGCGTATCGCGGTGTCCACCCACTCCTGAGCCGCGAGGGAGGGGACGCGGACGTCCACGTCGACCGTGGCTCCGCCGGGCACGGTATTGGTCGTCGTCCCGGCCTTGACCACTGTGGGAACGACGGTGGTGTACCACCCCTCGCGCGCCTCCGCGTTGGCCTGGGCCGCGAGCGATTCGAGGGCGAGGATCAAGTGGGCTGCCTCGATGGCCGCGTTGACTCCCTTCTCCGGCTCGAGACCGGAGTGTGCCGCCTTGCCGTGGACCACCAACTCGTACGCGGAGGTGCCCTTGCGCGCGGTCTTCAGCGCGCCGCCGTCCGCCGACGCCTCCAGCACGAACGTGGCCGCACACTGCCGCGCGGTCTCCTCGATCAACGCCCGCGAGGTGTCCGAGCCGACTTCCTCGTCCCCGGTCACCAGGACGCACACGCCCTCCAGCGAGGGCAGTGAAGCCAGGGCATGGAAGATCTGGACCAGCCCGGCCTTCATGTCGAAGATGCCGGGCCCGCGCGCGACACCGTCCCGCACCGACCACGGATGCGTGGCCAACGAGCCCATCGGCCACACCGTGTCGTGATGCCCGAGCAGCAGCACCCGCGGCGTGCCGAACATCCATCGCAGATGCGTGACGCCGTCGACGACCAGGCGCTCCGGCAGGGCGCCCAGAAGGCGGGCTCCCTGCGCGGCCACGACGTCCGCACTGCGGGACACCGCATCCAGGTCGGACGAGAAGGACTCGCACACCACGAGTTCCTCCAGGTCCGCGAGCATCGCGGGAAGCTGGGGCGCCGGCTGACCCGGCATCGTGCCGCTCACTGCGCCCTCCCCAGCTGCTCGCGGAAGAGCCGCTGGACGTTGCCGCCCAGGACCGCGCGGATCGCACTCTCGTCCAGTCCTCGCTTGAGCATTACCCGCGTCAGCGCGGGCAGCTCGGCGGGCCCGTCCAGACCCGGCAGCGAGGCGTCGAGAGAGACTCCGGTGTAGTCGCCGCCGTCACAGCAGGGCGGCGTGATGTCCGCGGCCACCTCCCGCAGGAAGTCCGGGCCGATCCCCACGTGCTCGACGCCGACCAGTTCGATGACGTACTCGATGTGATCGACGATCCGGTCGATGGTCTGCTGCTCCTGCTCGGCCGCCACGAAGTCGGGGACGAAGTTGACGCAGACGACGCCGCCGGTGGCCGCGACGCCCCGTATCTGCTCGTCGGTCAGATTGCGATGGTGATCGCACAGCGCGCGTACCGCGGAGTGCGAGGCGATCAGCGGCCGCGACGCGAGCTCCAGCACGTGCGCCACACCGGCCGCCCCCAGATGCGAGATGTCGAACACGATGCCGAGACGCTCCAGTTCCCGCAGCGCATCGACACCGTCGCTGGTGAGCCTGGACCCGGTCGCGTCCTGGCCACTGCCGTCGCCGAGCGGGGACCGCCCCCAGTGGGCGATCGAGACCATGCGGACACCGAGCCGGTGCAGCGTCCGGAACAGCTCCACGTCCGCGTCGACTCCGGGTGCGCTCTCCAGCGCGAGCACCAGGGCGATGCGCCCCTCCGCCAGCGCGGCATCGACGTCAGCGCCGTCCAGACATAGGCGTACGTGGTCGGGGTTCCCCTCGGCGAGGGCGTGCGCGCACTCGATCATCCGCAGGGTGCGGCGCAGCGCCCCCTCGGGCCGGAACTGATCGTCCACGAAAACCGGCAGGACCTGGATGTCCACCCGCCCTTCCCGCAGCTGCGGAAGCCACCGCTCGCGGAAGAACTCCGCCCATCGGTGGGGCGGCCGCTCCACCACGGACATGAGCAGGTCATTGTGCGTGTCGGCGACGACCGCGCGCTCGTGCAGATCTTCGGTCACCTTCGACTCCTCCTCAGATACATGCTGACGACGCTAGGCGAGAGCGAAGCGTCGAAGTTCGTCGCTCAGCACCAATATGGAGATGGCCCTCCGTATATGCGAACGACTTGTTCACGCGTGCTGCGTCGGCGGGGTCCGCTGCACGCAGCCCTGGGACCTCGATACATACGGGCCGCCAAGTGTTCGGCTCCTCGGACGAAGCGCCCAGCGCCCTGACCGCCCAAGACTTCTCGCATGCGAACGGCATTGAAGAGCACCGACGAAGCGGCACCATGCCCCCCGGCCACGGGCGCGGAGCGGAGGGCGGCGGAAGGCAGAGGGGTGGGTGCGGAGCGGAGGGGCCCGGCACGCACCGCGACCGAACCGTCCATGACATCGCCGGAAGACCTGCGCCCGCTGCTCGGCATCCTCGGCGGCATGGGGCCGATGGCCACCGCCCATTTCTACCGCCGCCTCATCGAGCGCACACCGGCCCACCGGGACCAGGAGCACCTCCCCGTGGTGATCTGGGCCGACCCCACGGTGCCCGATCGCACGCAGGCCCTGCTCGGACGTGGCCCTTCACCCCTGAGCGCCATGCTCACCGGCGTGTCCTGGCTCACCCAGGGCCGCGCCACCTGCGTCGCGATCCCCTGCAACACCGCACACGCCTACCTCGACGCCTTGCGCGCCCACACCGACGTACCCATCCTCGACATGGTGTCCGCCGCCCTCGAAGCCTGCCGCACCTTCCAGCCCTCCCTGAAACGGATCGGCATCCTGGCCACGGAGGGAACCCGCATCGCGCGCCTTTACGAGGCGGCGGGGGAGAGGCTCGACCTCCAGATCGTCCACGTACCCCCTGCCACGCAGACGCGATACGTCGACCGCGCCATCGCCGACGTCAAAGGGGGCGGTGACATGGCTCGGGCGCGGGACGACATCGCCGCGGCCGTCGGCGAACTACGGGAGGCAGGGGCGGAGTTGGCCATCGCCGCCTGCACCGAGATTCCCCTGGTCGCAGGCGGGGCACAGCGCATCATGCCCGTCCTCGACTCCGCCTCGGCCCTCGCCGACCAGGCACTCGCCATGCTGCTGCCGCGTCCGTGAGTCCGGGGCGGACACCGGGCAGGGCCGCCTACGCTGTCCCGCCCCCGCCCTGTCCCGAAAGCGTCACGCAGTCCTATGGTTGGCCGATGCGCGCACATCATGTTGACCGTCCAGTCGATCTCGACGTGGTTCGTGAGTCCTATGACCGGGTGGCGGACAACTACGCCCACATGGTGGTGACCACGGGAGTCGGCGACATCCGTAGCCACCCATGGCTCAAGGCGTCGATCGACGCCTTCGCCGACACCGTGAGGGACCTTGGGCCTGTCCTCGACGTCGGCTGCGGACCCGGAACGGTGACCGCCTATCTCGCCGAACGCGGACTCGACGTATCCGGAGTCGATCTCTCCCCCCGCATGATCGAGAATGCGCGCCGCCTTCATCCGCACTGCCGCTTCAGCGTGGCCTCCGCCACCGACCTCGATCTCGAAGACGCGTCGCTCGGGGGCGTGCTCGGATGGTGGTCACTGTTCAACCTCCCCCGTGACGTCCTCCCTCAGGTCCTGGCCCTGTACGCGCGCGCCCTCAAACCCGGCGGACACTTCATCACCGCGACACACGTCGGCGACGAAGACGCGGTGCGCACCGAGGCCTACGGGGGTGTGCCCGTTCGCTGGACGACACACAAGTGGCGGCCGGAACAGCTCGTGGACCTGATCGAGCAGGCTGGGCTGTGCCCGGTCGCCGAACTTCGCCTCCCGGCAGAGGAGTACAGCGGACCGGGCCTGGTCGTCATGGCCAGGCGACCTGGCTGAGGGCTACCCGGATGAGGGCGACGCCGGGCCCGGCGCTGTTCCGCCGCCTATTTCCCGTTCTTGCGCAGCAGCGCGCAGACGAAGTTCTCCTCCACGGACCGCAGCCGCTTCAGCAGTTCCGGCTTGTTCGTCTTGTTGATCTGGGTGGTGAGGGAGACGGTCAGCGACCGCTTGCCGTCCGGCGTGGCGGCGATCAGCTGCGTATAGCCGGGGAAGTTACCCGTGTGGCCGTACACCACGCCGCAGCGGGTGGTGTACCGGAAGATGGCCAGACCGGCCTTGTTCTTGCCGGGCCCCGCCGGCTCGGATGCGCCGTTCACCCAGCTCAGCTGCTGGCGGCGTGTCCGGTCGGAGATCAGCTTGCCGCCCGCGTAGCCGCGGATGAAGGCCGTCATGTCCTTCGGCGTCGAGATGATTCCGCCCGATGCCCATACGCCCGACGCGCTCAGTACGTCGCTGATGTCCTCGGGAGGGTTCGGCGGGGTGACGTCGTAGCCGTGCATGTACGGCTTGGGCATCCGGTAGCCCTGCGGCAGGCTGGTGCCGCGCAGACCCAACGGGCGGTACACGAGCTGGGCGAGCAGATCTTCGTAGCGGCAGTCCGTCGCCGCCTCCGCCATCAGGGCCACGGCGATGTTGTCGGAGTTGGAGTAGGTGTACCGGGCCCCCGGGCGGAACACCAACGGCTCATCGGCCACGAAGTCCAGCAGCTGGCGGGAGTCGAAGTGGCGGCGCGGGTTCTCGGTCACCAGGGCCAGGAACTCCGGGTTCGCGCTGAAGTCCGGCAGTCCGCTGGTGTGGTTCAGGAGCTGCCGCAGCGTGACCCGGTGCCATGCGCGCGGCAGCCGGGGAAGCACCTTGCCGATGGTGTCGTTCAGCCGCAGCTCGCCGCGGTCGACGAGCTGGAGGGCGACCGCGCCGCTGTACGCCTTGGCCGTACTGGCGATGCGCATGTGGTCGGTGACCTCGATCGGACGGCCGGTGCCGGTCTTGGCGACGCCTGCCCGGTAGACCTCCGTACGGGTCCCGCGCTTGAGGACGGCCACCGCTCCGGGCGGTCCACCGGGCGCGGTGGTCAGCTGCTGCAACTGCCGCCGCAGTGCGCGGTCGTCGTCGGCCGGGGCATCCGCGGCTCGGGCCGGGGCATGCACCAGCCCGGCCACGCAGGCAGCGGCCAGCAGAGCGACGAGGGGGAGGCGGACCTGCGGGGAGCTGGGAACTGGCACGGAGGGACTCCTACGGCTCGAGCGCGGTGGGAGCTTCAGCTTCACCTGGCGGCAGGGAACCCGCGCGCGGCTCTGCTCCAACCAGCCGAGGGCCTGACGAGGCGATGGGGCGCCGCCGCTTACCGGCTCAGACGCGTGAGGGAAGGGCAGAAAGGATCTTCTCCCTGGCTTCGGCCACTGATCTCGGGCACATCCTGCAGACCAGAGGGCTGGTTCTGCGAGGGTGCGGTGGGGGAGGGGGCGCGCCGGGCGCACCCTTATGCCGTCAGGGACCAGTCGGGCGGTGTGACGCGTTGCGGGCTCCGCATAACGCCGAGTGCGCGGCACACCGCGGTGTACCGGTCCAGTCAGGTGGCGCTGTCGCCGCCGGGCAGCTCGTTGTGGCCTTCGGTCCAGTTGTTGACCCACCCGCACACCCCGCACGCGTAGCGGCCGTTGACGCCCGACACCTCGGTTCCGCATTGGCGGCAGTCCGTCGTGGTGATCTCCTGGGATTCAAGGAACGCCATGGCCGGAGTCTGGGGCTGCTCGGACGTCATGGCCTCGACTCTATGGGTCAGACTGGCATCGAGCATGACCGGGGACGATGTCACCCGGGTCCGCTGAGCCCGCCCGCCTCACGGTGTCGTAATCTTCGTCGCAGATCGCCGCGTCGACGTCGGCCTCGATGTCGGCCGTGCTGCCCCCCCCAGCCGCCTGCGACCATCCACCAAAAAGCCCCACGGCGCCCGTGCCGCCGCCGAGTTCGGAGTCCCGGCAGTGCTTTTCGACGTCACCCGCAGCGAACTCACCGACATCTTCGGCGAGGACCGGCTCGCAACGCTGCCCGCCACCGCCTTTCCGCCCTGCGCCGCGGCCACCGAGGGCGCGCGTCTCCTGCAGACCGTCGGCGCCCCCACCGGGACGCTCCTGCTGCGTGGGTCCGACGAGGACTCCGGTCGACTGCCCCTCGTCCAGGACGTCGTCGACGCCGAGGACTTCGCGGACGCCCCGCAGGGCGTGGGCGAATGGCCCGTCATCGGCTGGCTGCTCAACGCCCACCTCGCCCTCGATCCCGGTTCCGGCAAGGTGCACGCAGTCGACGCCGACGAGGAGACCGTGCGGGAACTCCACGCGGACGTCTCCTCCCTCGTCCAGGTCACCCTCCGGTTCCAGCGTCTGCTCGAGGAATTCACCTTCAGCGGCGACGACAGCGACGAGGAGGCCGAGTTCGAGCGCCTGGACCGCGAGGTCGAGCGTGTCCGTCAAGAGACGAGCAGCCTCGACCCGCTCCCCTTCCAGGACGACGAGACCGTCTGGTCGGTGGTCGGCGACGAGATCGCCGCTGGCCAGCGCTTCAGGGGCGACAGCCCGGGAGCCGGCTCGAGAACGGCGGCGACGGGAGCTCCCACTCGGTCTCGCACAGAGTGACGCTGAACGACGACGACTACGTCTCCGACGGGGCACCGCGCAGCGAGAGCGCGAACAACGAGCTGCAGGATTCGCTCATCCTCCCCGCTGCTCAACCCGAGTAGCTCTTCCCTGACTCAATCACCTTGCAGCGGGATCCCCTGGGCGAGCGCGGGGAAGACCGCGTACGGCCAGAGAGGTGAGTGGCTGGGGATGAGCAGCCGCACCTGGCGGGGGCGGTTGTCCTTGGAGGTGAGGTGGTCGGCTGCTCTGGCCACGTCTCGGTGTGTGAGGAGGTGAGCGGCTCCGGCCCGCCGGTTGTTCGACGGGTAGACCCAGGCGACCCGGCCTGTTCTGCGGGCAGGAGCCAGGCGAAGGGGCTCGGCGCTTTCGGCCAGTGCGAGGGGGAGTTGGGCAATGCGCCAGGTCGGCGCCACGTCGTAGGGGGCGGAGCTGTTCTGGGGGGTCGGGTCGCTGGTGGTGGGAGTCCGGGCCTGCGGGTGGTCCGTCAGCAGGATGCGTACGCCGTTGTTGCAGAGCAGGCCTTCCTGGCGTCGTGCGGGCAGGCCCTCAGCGAGGGGTACGCAGCGTGCGCCGGTGGTCAGGATTCCCAGTACGGCGGGTATGCATCGGACGGGATCGCTGATGCTGACGCCGACAGCGTCCCCCCTGCCGATTCCTCGCTCGGCGAGAACGGTGGCCGTCTGGAGCGCCTGACGGGCCAGTTCTCCGGCTGTCAGCGCTGTGCGCTCGTTGCGCAGTGCCGGACGGTCGGGATGCGTCTGCGCCAGCGTGAGGAAGCTGTGGTGGGGCAGTTGCTCAGGCATGCCGGTCTGGCGTGCGCCGTGTGGGAAGGCGGGGATCGGGGAGGGGCTCGAGCTCGTCGGCGCCGTGGGCCCGGCAGATGGCCGGCCTGCGCGCGGCGGTCACGTACCAGGGTGCGGGGTAGAGGTCTTCGCCGCCTGCCGCGAAGGTCCGGTGGATGACTCGGGCTCGGTGAGGCTCACCTGTGACGACGACGGGCTCGCCGACCGTGAGCACTCCGCGGTCGGCGGGCTGCGCCCGGTGGGGCTGGGTGGCTTCCCTCTGGGCGCGCAGGCGCAGTTGGACCGCGTAGGAGTGCGGGTCGAAGGTCTCGATGCCGAACCGGCGCAGGTGGATGAGGGCGTCGCTCACGGCGCGCAGAGCCTCTGGGTCGTCCTGCCTCAGACAGAGTTGGTAGGCGATGAGGCCGATGCTGTGCGGATCGAGTCCCCGGAGCCTGCTCACGTGCCGGGGGAGAGGGGCTTGTGCGGCGGCAGGGTGAGGGTCCATCAGGGTGTGAGGGTGCATGGTCTCGTCAGCTCCGGGTCCGGATTCGCGGCCCGGGGTGCCTTGCTCGTCGGCGTTCAACGGATCTCGTCGGCGTTCATCGGCGTTCGGCGGATTTCGTCGGCGGAGAGAACGCGTCGAGAAGGCATCCCCGGGCCCTGACTATCACTGCGTCAGGCTCGATGCAGAGGGCCGGGTACGCGTGTCGCGCGGGCTTCGGCCTGTTCGGCGGCGGAGGTGTGCGGCTCGCCCGCGACCGGTACGCGGTCGATGATCCCGGTCACGACCCGGGTGTCCACGTAGGCCTGGACCTCGACGATGGTGTCGTCCTCGAAGCGGCACAGCCAGACGTAGAAGGGGTCGTAGGGTTCGCCGTCGGTGGCGGTGGCGATCCCCTCCATGACCACGACGACCTCGGATTCGGTGCCGTACATCTGTTTGAGGTCGAAGCGGAGCCCACCGGAACGGGCCCGAATCTGCTCCAGTGTTCCGTCGAGGAAGTCCCGCTTGTTCTGGTACGCCCCGGCCAGCGGGTGCCGCCCCACCATCGTCCACTTGACGTCGTCGGATACCTGCTCGAAGAACTTGTCCACCGTGTCCAGTTCGCCGAGGAGCTGGAACAGCGGCCTGCGCGTTTCGCACGTGCCTGTCATGGTGACCTTTCTTTGTTCGACACTCGCCAGGGCCGATTCCGCGGACCGAGGCGTTCAACTCCTCTGGTTACCGCAGCGGGCCGTGGCCGTTCATAAGCGATTACCCGAGAGCTGTGAGTAAAACCTCAACTGCTTGATTTCGCGCCCTTAGATGCATGCGCCATTGACCAGAGCGTAGCGCTGCGTAAATTCTCTTCCGTGCATATCCGCACGGCATTTATTCGACTGGTGGGGCGTTCCGGATACCCGCACCTACAGGGGCGCACGCGGCGCATTCGAAGCAGTGGGCGGAAAGGGCGGTGGCTCAACACGCGCCCCTATGCACCTGGTTGACCTGCGCAACTTGGCGTGGCTAGGTTTTTTGGATGGAACGTTCTGACCTCTTCGACCGACATCGCGCAGTTCTGCCGCCATGGGTTCCGCTGTTCTACGACGTCCCCCTCGAGATCGAGTCCGGACTGGGCCGCACAGTTCGCGGAACTGATGGACGGGATTACCTGGACTTCTATGCGGGCGTCGCCGTGAATACATTGGGCTACGACGTCCCGGAAATCCGTGAGGCCGTCGAGCGGAAAATGCGGACCGGCATCGTGCATTCGTCGACGTTCTATCTGATCCGCGAACAGATCGAACTGGCGGAACGTATCGCCCGCGCTTCGGGCATCGACGACGCGGTGGTCTTCTTCACGACATCAGGGTCCGAGGCAGTGGAGACCGCACTGCTGCTGGCCACCCAGTACCGGCAGAGCCAGCAGGTCATCGCCTTGCGTTACGCCTACCACGGGCGCTCGTTCGGGGCGCTGTCGGTGACCGGGGACCGCGCCTGGCAGGCCCAGGGTTTCTCCCCGCTGCGCGTCGCCTACGCCCGAAGCGGGGACAAGCGGTACGGCGGGATGTCCGGCCTGGACGACACGGCGTACGTCCACGCCTGCGCACAGGATCTGCGGGAGATCATCGCGACCGGCACTCCCGAACGCACGGCGGCGATGCTCGTCGAGCCGGTTCAGGGCGTAGCAGGCGCTGTTCCCCTGATCCCGGGTCAGTTGCGCGCGTACGCGGACGTCCTGAAGCAACACGACATCCTGCTCATCGCCGACGAGGTCCAGACCGGATGGGGTCGCACGGGCCGCTACTGGGGCCACCAGTGGCACGACGTGACACCCGATGTGCTCGTCTTCGCCAAGGGCGTGGGCAGCGGCTTCCCCCTGGGCGGTGTCGTGGGCCGGCGAGAGGTGATGGCGAGCCTGCCCGGCGCTTCCGTCTCGACGTTCGGCGGCAACCCGCTGGCCTGCGCCGCCGCGATCGCCACCCTCGACTACCTGGACGAGCACGACCTGCCCGCCCACGCCCTGTCCATGGGCGGCCTGCTGCGCGAGAGGCTCGAAGCGGGCCTGAAGGACCCGGGCGTCGGCCAAGTACGCGGTACGGGGCTCCTCATGGCCGTCGAGTTCGTCGATCCGCTGACCCGGGAACCGGACGTGTCACGTGCCGTGCGGGTGCAGGAGCAGTGCCGCCACCGCGGCCTCCTGGTGGGGCTCGGGGGAGCGTTCAAGAACTGCCTGCGGATCATGCCGCCGCTCACCGTCACCGCCCACGAAGTGCGACAGGCGGCCGACATCATCGCCGCCGCCGTCGACGACGCCCCGGGCGGCGATGGCCCCCTCGCGATGCCCACACCATCTCTCAACTGACCTTCAGCTGACCACACCGAAAGGAACCACCATGTCGATCGACACCTCGACCGTGTCGGCCGCGTTCCCACTGAGCGCCGTGCAGAGCTCCTATCGCATCGGACGCCAGGACGAGCAGCCGTTGGGCGACACCGCCTGCCACATGTACTTCGAGTTCGACGGCGCCGGAGTCGACGCGGCCACGCTCGCCACGGCCGTCGGTGAACTCCAGGCGCGGCACCCCATGTTGTCCGCACGCTTCCCCGACGACGCCCAGGAGGCCCACGCGGGCAGCCCGCCGACCTGTCGCCTGGTGACCAACGACCGCACCGAGAGCGACCCGGACGCCTGCGAGGAATCGCTGGCCGGTATCCGCGCGGAGATGTCCACGCAGAAGCTGGACGTCTCCCGCGGCCAGGTGCTCGACGTGCGGCTCTCGCTCCTGCCCGGGGGAGTCTCCCGCCTGCACGTCGATGTCGACCTGCTGGCCGCCGACCCGCCCAGCATCCGTCTCCTCCTCGCGGATCTCGCCGCTCTGTACACCGGCACCGCAGGGCAGGCACCCACCGGCCGGTACGCGGACCATCGGCGCAACGCGGCGCAGTCGCAGGAGAATCGGCAGGAGGGCGGCGCCGCCGAGCATGCCGTGCCCAGGACGGACCTCTTCGAGGACATCGAGTTCAGCTCCCCCCGCCTGCCGCTCACCTCGGACCCGCAGAGCATCGACGCACCGCAATTCCGGCGCCGTAACGTCACGGTGAGCGCCGAACAGTGGAAGCACATCACCCGACGGGCCACGGAGCTCGGCGCCGATCCCGACACCGTCCTGCTGGCCGCCTTCGCCCACGCCCTGGCGCGCTGGAGCGAGAACCGCACCTTTCTGCTCAACGTGCCGGTCTTCGACCGCCCCCGGGAGTCCGGACTCCACGAGACGATCGGTGACTTCACACAGCTGAAGATCCTCCCGCTCGACCTCGACGCCCCCACCTCTCTCCAAGACTTGGTGCGGCGCGTGGACGACCGGTGGTCCGCGCTGGGACGGGGCAGCGACGCCCCCTCGCTGCCCCAGGTGCAGGCGCTGGCCCAAGAGCGCGGCGAGCGCCTCCCGCCGCTCGGCGTCGTGTACACCTCGCTGACCGGCAAGCCGTGGGTCGATGAGGCGTTCGAGGCCGCGCTGGGCACCGTGGGCTGGATGCAGTCCCAGACGCCGCAGGTCTGGCTGGACTGCATCGCCTACGAGTACGAAGGGGGAAGGCGGCTGGCCTGGGACATCGTCACCGACCTCTTCCCGCCCGGCATGCACGAGGGAATGACGGACTACTGCGGCGACCTGCTGTGCGCTCTCGCCGAACAGGACTGGTCGGCCAACGTCCCGGCGGGCCTCACCGGCCGCCAGCGCGCCACGCGCGAGCGGGCGAACGACACCCGCCGGGAGGCCGGCGGCCACCTGCTGCACGAGCCGTTCTTCACCCATGCCGCAGCCGACCCGTCAGCGCCGGCCCTTCTCGGCCCCGACAGCCAGATGTCCCGCGCGGACGTCACCGACAGCGCCCTGCGCCTGGCCGGACTCCTGCGCTCACGAGGCCTGCGCGACGGCGAGCCGGTGGCCGTCACCCTCGCCTCGGGCACGGATCAGATCTGCGCGGTCCTCGGCATCCTGGCCGCAGGCGGCTGCTACGTACCGATCAGCCCCGAGCAGCCCCGGTCCCGGCGCGACAGCATCCACGACACGGCCCGCATCCGGTACGTGATCGAGGACGCCCCCGCCGACGCCCCCGCCCAGACGCCTCCCGGCGATGACACCAAGCCCCAGGTGCTGACGCTCGCCGAAGCCCGCAGCAGCCGGCCCCTGGCCGCACCGGTCGCCGTGTCGCCCGCCGCACCGGCCTACATCATCTTCACCTCCGGCTCCACCGGTAAGCCCAAGGGCGTCCAGGTCTCCCACCGGTCCGTCGTCAACACCATCGTCGACATCAACGAACGCTGGCAGGTCGGGCCCAAGGACCGCGGCATCCTCATCTCCTCACTGGACTTCGACCTGTCCGTCTACGAGATCTTCGGGCCCCTCAGCGCGGGCGGCGCCGTGGCCCTGCCCGACGCCGACGACCGCCGCGATCCGCACGCGTGGCTGCGCCTGATGGACCAGCACCGCGTCACCGTGTGGGACTCCGTCCCCGTACTCCTCGACATGCTGATCAGCACCGCGGAGAACACCACGCCGCCGCACACCTTGCGGGTCGCGATGACCGGCGGCGACTGGATCGGCCTCGACCTGCCCGGCCGTCTGCGCGCCCTGCTGCCCGACTGCCGGTTCGTGGCCTGCGGCGGGGCCACCGAAGGCGCCGTCTACTCCAACTACTTCGAGGTCGACACCGTCGATCCCGCCTGGGTGTCCATCCCCTACGGACATCCCCTCGGCAACCAGACCTACCGGGTCACCGACCCCGAACGGCACGACTGTCCCGAGTGGGTGGCGGGCGAACTGTGGATCGGCGGTGCGGGCGTAGCCGACGGGTACGTCAACGACCCGGACCGCACAGCAGAACACTTCGTCGAGCACGAAGGCGAACGCTGGTACCGCACGGGCGACTTGGGACGGTACCGAGCCGACGGCGTCCTTGAGTTCCTGGGGCGCACCGACCACCAGGTGAAGATCAATGGCTATCGGATCGAACTCGGCGAGATCGAGTCGGCGGTCGCCGCACACGACGCCGTCTCCCGCTGCATCGCCGTGGTCGCAGGCGAGAACGCCCAGCGCCGCCTCGTCGCCTATGTCGTCCCCGACGGCACCGACCTGGACCTGGCCCGGGTCAAGGGCGAAGCAGCCGAGCGTCTCGCGGAGTACGCCAGGCCCGCCGACTACTTCCTGCTCACCGATCTGCCGCTGGGCAGCAACGGAAAGGTGGACCGCAAGACCCTGGCCTCATGGGCCCTGCCGGAGCGTCCCCGGACCCCACAGGAACCTCCGGTGGAAGGCACCGAACAGTCGCTCGCCGACATGTGGAGCGACATCCTCTCGGCCCCGGTCACCTCACGGCACGACAACTTCTTCGACATCGGCGGCAACAGCCTGCTGGCCGCCAAGCTGACCAGCGACATCCGACGCCGCTACGGCAAGAGCTTCAACCTGCGTACGGTCCTGCGCTCCCCGACCCTCACCAGCATGGCCGAGCACATCGACCGTATGAGGCAGCCGAGTTCAGACGCGTCAGCCCCAGAAGCCCGCGACGAGCACACCGCGCAGGAGACACGATGACCTCCGCCGCCCCACAGGGGACACCCGGCTCTTCAACCGTCGACGCCCCCTACGCGTCCTGGCTGTGCCGACTGGACACCCAGCCCGACGCCACCACCCGCCTGATCTGTCTGCCCCACGCGGGGGGAAGCGCCAGCGCCTACCGGTCATGGCTCACCGACTGGCACGACGCCCCCGAACTCTGGGCCGTCCAGTATCCCGGACGCGAGGACCGCACCGAGGAGGCGCTGCCCGGCACGCTGCCCGAACTGGCCCAGCACATCGCGCTCGCCCTGCAATGGATGGCCGACAAGCCCTACACGCTGTTCGGACACAGCATGGGCGCCCTAGTCGCCTATGAAACCGTTCGCCAAGCCGGCCAGCTCGGCCTCCCCGCCCCCGCCCGCCTCATCGCCTCCGGCAGCCCCCCGCCCGACGCCACCGCCGCACAGTCCGCCGGGCAGGACGACAGCCCCGAGGTGCAATGGCTGCAGGAAGGCGAAGAAGGCCCCGACCCTGAACTGCGCCGCACCGCCACGCGCATCCTGACGGGCGACCTCGCCCTGCTGGCTTCGTACGCTCCGAAGCCGCAGGCCCTGGACGTTCCCCTCGTGGTCCTGTCCAACGAGGACGACCCCGACGTGGATGACGACACCGCCACCGACTGGGACCGTTTCACGGCAGCAGAGCTGCAGCACGTCACCCTTCCCGGCGACCACTTCGCCTGCTACGGACAAGCCGGACGAATCCTGTCCGCCCTGCGCGACTCGGGACGGTAGCGCGAGCCGCCCCTCCCACATCTCGTTACGAGGTCGAGGAGCGGCGCGTGCATGGACGGCCGGGAGCAGGGCACTCGGAGGCAGCACGACAGGATCCCGCTACCGCGGATCACGCGGTGCGCCGGGTTCACCTGATCCGGGTTACGCAGAGGGTGCTGTGAGCCTGAAGAGGTGAGGGCCCTGCTCGTACCGAAGAGACTTGAAGATCGGAACCCAAATGATTGTTCTTGGCGTCATTCTGCTCCTCATCGGCCTGCTGGTCGGCATATCGCTGCTGACGACCGTCGGCGGTGTCCTCGTCGTGGTCGGCGCGGTCCTGTGGGTCCTCGGCGCGACCGGACGCAAGATCGGCGGGCGCAAGCACTACTACTAGAGAATGCGGAGCGACCCAGCTCGGCGTAGCACTCTGGGCACGGCCGACAGAAACTTGTCGGCCGTGCCCAGAGCGCTCGTGACCCGCGGTCGGTTACAGCCAGCCGCGTCGCGCGGCGATGACGCCGGCCTGAAAGCGGTTGGCGGCGCCCAGTTGTTCGTGCAGGCGGCTCATCCGGCGGCGCATGGTCCGCACCGACCAGCCCAACTGCCGTGCGATCGCCTCATCCTTGACTCCGCTGACCAGCAGGGAGAGCAGCAGCTTGTCCTCATCGGCAGGTTCGTCCGCCGCCCCCACCGGGCCGATCAGCGGCGTCGCCTTGTGCCAGCACAACCGCCAGTAGTCGACGAGGGCGTCCAGAAGCGCGGAGGGGCGGATCACCGCCGCGCGTACGTCCGTCATGTTCAACGACAGCGGCATGAGAGCCAGCCTGTGGTCGGCTATGGCGAGCTTGACCCGTAGGCCGGGCAGTACCCGGGCCTGTTCGCCCTGGTCGACCAGATGCTTGATGTCGTCGAGCACGCCGGGCCACTCCAGGGCTTCCGGAGCGTAGACGGCCCGGT
Organism: Streptomyces sp. NPDC057302; assembly: GCF_042667685.1. NCBI lineage: Bacteria > Bacillati > Actinomycetota > Actinomycetes > Kitasatosporales > Streptomycetaceae > Streptomyces > Streptomyces sp. NPDC057302. The sequence goes on from NZ_JBHUZJ010000022.1 coordinate 48,683, forward strand.
AGACCACTCCCTTCTCCAGCGCGGTCTTCTCCACGGGGTTGGTGGTGGTCAGCGCGTACGGCGGCCGGTCGAGCGTGCAGACCTCGTCGCGCGCCTCTTGTTGCAGCCGTACGAACCAGCGCCCGAGGGCCTCGCTGCCCTGGACGATCTCCACCTCCTCCGCGTCGCCGTGCTGAGCGGCCTCGAACAGGCGGGCAAGGCCGGTCGCCGCGGAGCGCACGCGGTCCAGTTCGTTGCTGTGGGTGCGGATCAGGGCGTCCACCGCGTGATGCGGATCGATGGCGGCGTAGCGCAGCCGGTGACCGGAGAGCCGGCCGACCAGTCCGCGGTCGTGGAGGCGGACGAGGGCGCGGGTGACACGCGTCGGCGATGTGCCGAGTTCTGCGGCGAGTTGTCCGGGAACCGCCGCGTGGCGGGACAGCAGCGCCCGGTAGACATCCTCGTCAAAGGCGTCGATACCGACGGCGGCGAGCTCATGTGTCATGACGGTGATGGTGGCCCAACTGTGTCAGCGGCAGCAATGGGCCACCCTTCAAGCGTTGCTTGTCAGGGGCACGCACCACTACTAAGTCGGAACATGAGAATTTCCCCCCGAAGACCTGTCTACAGAGGACCTGCCCACAGCAGACCTGTCCACATAGGGATCGCGGCCGCAGTGCTCGGCGGACTGCTCACTTCGGTCCCCGGCGCCGCCGCGGACGAACCGGCATCGCCGGGCGGCGCCGGGCGAACGGAACGCGTCATCGTCCAACTCGACGGCGCGGGCGCCCTGGAGGCGGCGCCCGGGACTGCCAGGAGCGCCAAGGCCGCCGACGTCGCGGCAGAGCGCAAGGACGTGTCGGGCAAGCAGGACGACTTTCTCGCTGCCGCGAAGGACGCCGGTGTCGGGGCGAAGTCCGTCCGCAAGCACAATCTGCTGCTGAACGCCGTCTCGATGACCATCGACGCGCGCGAGTCCGCAGCGCTCGCGAAGCTGCCCGGCGTCCGGTCCGTCACGCCCGCCGGCATCTTCCGCGCCCAGGACGTGGACGCCAACGAGGTGGTCGGCAACCCGGACGTGTGGGAGCGCGAGGACGCGAACGGGGCCAAGGTGACCGGCAAGGGGGTCACTGTCGCGGTGATCGACACCGGCGTCGACTACACGCATCCGGACCTCGGCGGCGGCCTCGGCGAGGGCCACAAGGTCGTCGGCGGCCACGACTTCGTCAACGACGACCCCGACCCCATGGACGACAACAGCCACGGCACTCACGTGGCGGGGATCGTCGCCGCCGAGGCCGCGGCCGAGGACGGCGTCACGGGAGCCGCACCGGATGCCCGGCTGCTGGCGTACAAGGTGCTGGACGCGGAAGGCGTCGGCGAGGACTCGGACATCATCGCGGCACTCGAAGCCGCCGTGGACCCGGCCAACCCGCACCGCGCCGACATCATCAACATGAGCATGGGCAACGCACTGGGCACCGGTGACGACCCGGTGGCACGGGCCGCGTCCCAGGCCGTCGAGGCCGGCGCCCTCGTCTTCGCCGCGGCAGGCAACAGCGGACCCGGCTACTACAGCGTCGGCTCCCCGGCCGCCGCCCCTGGGGTGATCGCCGTCGGCGCGTCCACCAGCGGCGTGCGCCAGCCCGTGGTCAAGGTCGCGGGCAAGGGCGAGCAGTTGGTCACGTACCGAGGCGGCCGCTCCGCCAACCCGCCCGCCGCTCCGGTCACGGGGCCGATGGTCAACCTCGGCATGGGAACCGCGCAGGACTGGGAGCGGGTGGGGGAGGTGAAGGGCAAGTTCGTGCTTCTCGCGATCCCACCCTCGACCAGCCCGGACGATGTGTGGGCCGAGGAACTGGCCATCTGGCGCGAGGCCGAGAAGCGCGGCGCTCTCGCCGTCATCGGCGGCGTCAGAACCGGCGACGGCCCGGTCGCCACGGACGGGCGTGCGCGCACGAACCCCCTCGACGACCCGTCGAAGCCACAAGGCCGCCACAGTGGCCGTACGCCGGGCGAGTTCCTGGCCGGAGCCAATACCGCGCCCGCTGCGTCGGGCGACTCGCTGCGCATGGACCGCCTGCCGGTCGTCGGCGTCGGCACCGAACAAGGGCGCCAGCTAGCCGAGTTGGCCGAGACATCGGCCCAACTCACGCTCAGCAGCACCGACGCCACCGACCAGATGGCGTCGTTCTCCTCCCGTGGCCCCGACCAGGAACTCGACCTCAAGCCCGACATCGTCGCCCCGGGCGTGGAGATCCGCTCCACCGTGCCGAAGAGCATCGTCCCCGACGGTGTGCTGCGCATGTCCGGTACGTCGATGGCCTCCCCGATGGCCGCCGGCTCCGCCGCCCTGCTGCGCCAGCTGCACCCCGAGCGCACCGCGGCCCAGAGCGGCGCCCAACTCATCGGCTCCGCCGCTGCGTTGACCGGCCCGGACATGCAGGCCCAGGGCGGTGGCCGACTGGGCACCGCAGCCGCGGCCGACACCGACCTGTACGCCTCACCGGCCACCGTGTCCTTCAGGCTGCCGCACATGGACCGGAAGAAGGTCAAGGGCACCCGCACCGTCACCGTGCACAACACGGGCGCCAAGGCCGTCACGGGCAAGGTCACCGTCAGCGGTCCTGCCACTGTCTCACCGAGCCGCGTCACCATCCCCGCGGGCGGCAGGGCCGAGGTCCGGCTCAAGGTCGAGCGGGACCGGCCCGACGTCACGGACGCGACGACCAACTACCTCACCGGCCGCGTCACCGTCACGCCCCGCAAGGGCAGGAAGATCAGTGTTCCCTACCTCATGACGGCCATCCCGTTGTACGTGGACGCGGCCGTCGACCCGAGCACGGACGGCAACACCACGGTCTACACCTACACGCCCACCAAGCTGCGCACACCGCCGAAGCTGACCGTCGACCCGCCGCACGGCCGGGACTTCACCGTCACCTCGCAGGCCACCGCCGACCCGCACTACTACCGGACCGACCTCACGGACCTGAGGAACGGCGTACACAGGATGACGGTGGGTGCCACGACGGATGCGGGGATCCGTCAGCACGGCAGCGGCGCGTTCGAGGTCACGGCGGCCGGGCCCACCGCCAAGCGGTGGAAGGCCATCGGCCCCAACAGCGCGGCCGGCACCACCCAGATCGCCCCGGGCGCACCCCGCCAGGCCGTCATGACGCAGGGAACCCGCAGCGGTGGTGCCTGGCTGACGACGGACAACGGCAAGACCTGGCAGCCGAGGAACCACGCGCCGGTCAGCAACCTCAAGCAGGAGCCGTCCCTGGTCATCGACCCGGACGACCCCAAGCACTGGTGGGAGGCGGTCCGCAGCGACCATCCCTCCGCGTTTCCGGCCGGCGGCGCACTCCTCGAGACCAGGGACCGGGGCAAGACCTGGGAGCGGATGAGTGCCCCCCAGTTGCCCTGGACCGAACTGTCCGCCGACCCCGGGGCCAAGGCGCTGCTCGCCACGGCGGCCACCGATGACCGCTACGTCAGCAGGGACAGCGGCGCCTCGTGGCAGCCGGTCGACCTGACCGGGTACGGCATCGAGGGCTGGGTCGCCGACGCCCGCTTCGGCGGCGACGATCTGTACGTGTGGGCGGGTCAAGTGATCTGGGTGGTCCGCGACTTCGCGACCGGCCAGGGCAAGCATGCCGAGAAGGTCTTCGAGGGCAAGATCGGCGAGACGCACCTGGGCGGGTACGACGTCGACGGCAACGTTGTCGCGATCAAAGCCATGGGCAAGAAGAGCGGACTGTGGGTCAGCCGCGACGGCGGGCGCACCGTGGAGAAGACCAGCCGCACCTACAGCGGAGTGTTCGACGTCCAGGGCGGCGAGATCTACCACGACGACCTGACCGGCACCGGCGCGGTCAGCCGTGACAGCGGCAGGACGTGGAAGGAGGCCGAACAGCCGCTGCCGGGCTACGTCTTCGCCGACTACGACCGATGGCAGGACGGCTCCTACACCATCGGCGGCAGCACGGGTCTCTACCGCTCCACCGACGAGGGCGGATACCGCCGCATCGGCGTGCAGGGCGAGAGCGTGACGGCGCTGGCCACCGCGGGCGACGCCCTGCTCGCCGCGACCCCGGAGGGAGTCCACCGCACCGGCCTTCCGGCACGCAGCGCCGAGTGGGGCGCGGGAGACGGGGACTCGGGCATCGCCACCGTCGCTCTGGTCGCACCCCTGAAGGACCCCGAGCGGGTCTGGCGGGTGACCAACGATCTGCTCGGCAGCCACGTCCAGAAATCCACGGACGGGGGCCGCACATGGGATGAGATCAGCAGCCTGGAGGGCGGGGCCACCGCCTTCATGGTCGACCCGGCCGACCCGGACCGCATGGTCGTGTCGTACTCGCGGATGGACGGAGCCGGGGTCCACAGCACCACGGACGGCGGCAAGACGTGGAAGACCGTGCCGCGCGGGAGGTACTACCAGGACATCACGGCCGACCCCCACGTCAAGGGCCGTATCTGGCTGGCCGGTTACTGGGGCCTCGCGTACTCGGACGACTTGGGTGCCACCTCGACCCAGGTCGCCGACCACGAAGTGGACTCGGTCGTCTTCCGCGGCAAGAAGATGATCACTGGGGGTACCGCGATCCGCTTCAGCACGGACGGCGGCAAGTCCTTCACCAAGGCCGACACGGGTGACCTGCGCATCCAGGTCTCGGACCTCCTCGACGTCGACGGCACCCTCTACGCGGGCACCACGTCACGCTGGCAGGACTTCACGCCCAACGGGGCACGCGGCGTGCTCCGCTCCACCGACGGTGGGCGGACATGGGAGAACATCTCCCGCGGCATGCCGAACAAGGACGTCCTGAGCCTGGCCGCCACGGGGGAGGGGGACAGCCTGTTCGTCGGCACGGAGCAGGGCGGGGTCTACCGCCTGGAACTCGACCGCTGATCATCCGGCGAGCCCCCGGAGCAGCCGTGACGGCTGCCCCGGGGGTGTCCCGTCCGGTGACGGCCAACGGGGTACGAGGTCATGACGCTGCGAGCGTCTCAACGGCATCACGCAAGGCGTTCTCGACCACTTCGGTGAGGGCGGGGTGCGGCCACAGAGGGCGTTCGGCCACGTCACGCGCCGGAATGCCCCAGGTCATGGCGAGGACGAGGGGCTGGATGAGGGTGGCCGCCTGAGGGCCGAGCACATGGGCTCCGATGACGGCCCCCGTGCCACGTTCGACGAGGACCTTGCAGAAGCCCTGCGAGTTCTCCAAGGCCCACCCGAAGGCGACGTCCTCGTAGTCCCGGCGGCCGACGACGAAGTCGATGCCGCGCTCTCGGGCTTCTTGCTCGGTGACGCCGACCTGACCGATCTGAGGCTGCGCGAAGACCGCCGAGGGGACCGCCGTATAGGACATGTCACGCGGTCGTTCGGGATGCAGGAGGTTGTGGGCGATCACCTCTGCCTGCCGGTTGGCGACATGCTTCAACGGCGGGCCGCCGTCGGTGATGTCACCAAGGGCCCAGACACCGGAAGCGCTGGTGCGCAGCTGCTCGTCGACCGTGATCAGCCCCTGGTCGTCGGAGGCGATGCCGGCCTGGTCGATGTGGAGTGTGTCCGCGTTGGAGACACGCCCCACGGCGACGAGGAGTGTGTCCGCCGAGAGCTGGGTGCCGTCGTCGAGGGTCACGCTCAGCTCGCCCGGCGTGCCGTGGACACCGGTGACCTTCCGGCCGAGCCGCAGGTCCCACTGGCCGCGCACGCTGTCCGTGTACGTCCTGGAGACTGATTCGTCCTGCTGGGCCAGCAGCCGGTCGGCCTGTTCGACGACCGTGATCTCGGCGCCCGCCGTATGGAAGACGTGCGCGAGTTCGGCGGCGATGTAGCCTCCTCCCACCACGGTCAACCGGGCCGGAACCTCGTCCAGACGCATGATGGTGTCGGAGGTCTCGTAGGGCAGACCCGAATCCTTGATCTCCGGGAGAACGACCGGGCGGCTGCCCGCCGCCACGACGATCCGGTCGGCCGTGACGCGCTCACTGCCGGAATCGGTGGTCACCAAGAGCTCCCGATCACCGGTGAACCGCGCACGCCCCCGGTAGACCGTGATCCAAGGCGTGTCCCGCCGCCCCTGCTCCCCGTCCCGGGCCTGCGGGTCGAGCCGGCCGAACACGCGCCGCTGAACCTGGGACCAGGAGATCCCCTGGAGCCGGGCCTCGACATCGTGCCGCCCGCTGTCCCTGACGGTGTCGGCGATGTCCGCGGTGGCGGCCAGCATCTTGCTGGGAATACAGCCCGCGTTCAGGCAGGTGCCGCCGAAGGGTCCCTCGGAGACGATCGCGATGTCCAGGTGGGAGAACCGGTCGTCGACGACGGCGTTCCCGGAGCCTGCACCGACCACTACAAGATCATGATGCGTCATGGGGGACTAGTAGCCCCTCGATGCCCATTCATACCCTCGTCGTCACCCGATCCGGTGGCGGTCAGGATCCGCTACGGGCGCCGCGGTCCTCGCTCAGCGGCCGAGGGCCTTGGCCAGCTGCTGCTTGTTCATCGACGATCGGCCGTCGATGTTGCGTTTCTTGGCCTCCGCGTACAGCTGGTCCCTCGTCGGACCCTGCGCCCCGCTGTGGGAGCGCTCGCCGCCGCGCTGCGAGGCGGACTTCTTGTCCCGCGTGGATGTCTTGCTCGCCGTCTTCGACTCCCCGGAACGGGCGCGTTCCTTGTTCACGGTGCGCGCCGCGATCTCCTTCGCACGGCCCTCGGAGGTCCCGCGCTTCTCCGCGCCCTCCTTGATGTGCTCGTACTGGCGCTCGCGCTTCTTGCTGGACCCCTGCGGCATGACGTACTCCTTCCAGAGACTGTTCCCATCTGACGTGAGCCCCCGCAAGGTGTGCGAGCAGACCGCGACCGAACGGATGATTCAGGCTCCCCGGTGCGCGTCAGGCATCAACGGCTTTCTCGCCCCTGTCCGGCGTCGATTCTTCGACGACACGGGCCAGTTGGCCCAGCATGCGGCGGTGGCGCAGCTGCAACAGGGCGTCGAGTGCGCTGTTGTGCAGGGCGCCGCCCACGCCGCGCAGCGGGTGCTCGTCCAGGATGACCAGCGTGTGCTCACCCCACGGCCGGACGTCGAAGGCGATGCGTGCGGTGCCGAGCGGCCCGCTGTACGCCTCGAGCTCCAGGGTCCGCGGAGGCTCGTGGCAGCGTACGACGGTGAACCCCTCGAAGTCCTTGGGTCCGAGCCGCACGGTGTAGTTCAGGGTGGAGCCCGTCCTCGGCCAGTCGCCCTCGCCCGGACGAGAGGAGTGCGTGCCGACCACCCATTCGTGAAAGCGGGACTCGTCTTCGAGCACCGCCCACAGGTCTCGCGGCGGGCGTCGGATGAGCTGGTGCCGTACTGCCATGACTCCTCCATGGGGCTGTTCGTGCGTCTGACTGCTCTGAACACCACTGATCGTCGCGCGGAGACCGGGCGTCCGCCTGTGCCCGGTCTACCCCCCTTCTCCCGGTGGGGTGCTGGGGGCGACCACCGGGTCGCGGGATGCCAGCGGACGGGTGGCGGGCCCCTGGAGGACCTTGCCGTCCGGCGCGAACCGCGAGCCGTGGCACGGGCACTCCCAGGCCGTCTCGGCCGGGTTGAAGGCGACCAGGCAGCCGAGGTGGGTGCAGCGGGCCGATACGGCGTGCGCGGTCCCGGACTCGTCCCGGTAGACGGCACAGCGGCTGCCGTCGATGCGTACCACCGCGCCGGTGCCCGGGGCGATGTCGGTGACCGAGTCGACGTGGGTGGTGGCGAGGCGGTCGCCCACGAAGTGGCGGGCTACGTCGGCCTGTTGTCTCAGCAGCGCCGGGGCCTCGCGCACCGCGCTCCAGAGCCTGCGCGGGTCGTACAGCCCCGTCCACGCCGGCTCCTCCCCGTGGATGAGCCGGGTGAGGAGCTGTCCGGCCAGCGCGCCGCCGCTCATGCCCCAGCCGCCGAAGCCGGTGGCGACGTAGGTGTGCCGGGCGCCGGGGTGGTAGCGGCCGATCATCGGCACGGTGTCGCTGACGTCATTGTCCTGGGCCGCCCAGCGGTAGGCGGTGTCACCGACGGGGAAATGGGCGTGCATCCACGCGTCCAGGCGCGCGAAACCGGCGGCCGCGTCGCCCTCGCCCGGCGTGAAGCCCTCACCGGTCACGATCAGCAGCCGCCGGCCGTCGCCGTAGGGGGCGGTGCGCACGGACCGCTTGCCGTCGTCCTGGGTGAGGTACATGCCGGCCGGATCCTGGCCGCCGGCCAGCGGGGCGGCGACGACGAGCTCACGGCGGGGGGAGAGGCGGGCGAAGAGCAACGCACGGTCGAAGACCGGGTAATGGGTGGCGACGACGACGTCCTGAGCGGTGACCGTGTGCCCCGCCTCGGTGGTGACCCGGCAAGGGCTCCCCTCGTGCAGACCCGTCACCCGGGTCCGCTCATGGATCACTCCGCCCTGGGCCCGCAGGTCCTCCGCCAGGCCCAGGAGGTAGGCGCGGGGGTGGAACTGCGCCTGTCCCTCGACCTGTACCGCACCCACCACGTCGAAGGGCAGCCCGGTCTCCTCGACATAACGGGCGTCCAGCCCCGCCGCCCGGGCAGCGTTCGCCTCCGCCTGCAGGGCGGAGCGGTTCTCCGGCCGGGTGGTGTAGGCGAGGGCGGGACGGCGTTCCCACGCGCAGTCGATGTTCAGCTCGTCACGGACGGCGGAGATCCGTTCCACGGCACCCTGCTGTGAGCGGGCGTACATACGAGCGGCATCGAGTCCACGGGTGCTCAGGAGCCGGTCGTACACCAGGCCGTGCAGGGCGGAGACCTTGGCGGTGGTGTGGCCGGTGACACCGGCGGCGATGCGGTCGGCCTCCAGGACGACGACGCGAAGCCCGCTGCGGACGAGCTCCCAGGCGGTGCTGAGCCCGGCGATGCCGCCTCCCACGACGACCACGTCCGTCTCCGTGTCCGCGGAGAGCGGGGGGAGGGACGTCGGGGGACTCGTGGCCATCCAGTACGACTCGTCACGGCCCGGGAGCGGGCCGGATGCGGGAATGCGGTGTGCGTTCATTCAGTGCGTGTTCCTCGTTCCGCGGGGAAGATGCCCGCGGGTAGGGGGTCTTGCTCAGTTCGGGGCTGTCACGGGTCGGGGGAGCGGGAGAGCAGGAGCAGGCTGTGGGCCCCCACGGCGATGTGGCTGTCCGCTTTGTGCTCGGCCTCGTCCGGTAGGCCGCGCGCCTCCGCGGTGTCGATCCTCGTGGCCCAGCGTTCCCCGTACAGGGGGCCAGGAAGGTGGAAGACGATCGGCTCCCGGTAGCTGTTCAGCAGGAGCAGAAACGAGGTGTCCACCACGGGTCTGCCGCAGGCGTCGGGCTCCGTGATCGCCTCACCGTTGAGGAAGACGCCGACGGCGTGGGAGTCGGGCCGCTGCCAGTCCTGCTGCGTCATCTCGTGTGCGTCCGGCCTCAACCACACGAGGTCCGGCAGGGATTGCCCCTCCAGGGGCGAGGTTTCGCCACGGAAGAAGCGGCGTCTTCGCAGCACCGGGTGGGCGGCGCGCAGGGCGATGGCCCGCTGCGTGAAGTCCAGCAGGTCGCGCTGGTCCTCGTCGAGATCCCAGTCGACCCAGGAGAGCTCGCTGTCCTGGCAGTAGGCGTTGTTGTTGCCCAGTTGGGTGCGGCCCAGCTCATCACCGTGGGCGATCATCGGAATCCCCTGCGACAGCAGGAGTGTGGCGAGGAAGTTGCGCTGCTGGCGCGCGCGGAGTTCCAGGACCCCCTCGTCGGTGGTGGGGCCCTCGACGCCGCAGTTCCAGGACCGGTTGGCGTTCTCGCCGTCCTGGTTGCCCTCGCCGTTGTCCTCGTTGTGCTTGTCGTCGTACGAGACCAGATCGCGCAGCGTGAAGCCGTCGTGGGCGGTGACGAAGTTGACGCTCGCCCGCGGACGGCGACGATCGTGCTGGTAGAGGTCGGACGAGCCGGCAAGGCGGGAGGCGAACTCCGCGAGCGAGTTGTCCTCACCGCGCCAGAAGCCCCGTACCGCGTCGCGGTACTTGCCGTTCCACTCCGACCACAGGGGCGGGAAGTTGCCGACCTGGTAGCCGCCCTCGCCGACGTCCCAGGGCTCGGCGATGAGTTTGACGCGGCCGACCACCGGGTCCTGCTGGACCAGGTCGAAGAACGCCGACAGCCGGTCCACGTCGTGGAACTGCCGGGCTAGGGTGGCGGCCAGGTCGAACCGGAACCCGTCCACGTGCATCTCGGTGACCCAGTAGCGCAACGAGTCCATGACCAGTTGCAGCACGTTGGGGTGCCGCATCAGCAGGCTGTTGCCCGTGCCGGTGGTGTCGAAGTACTGCGCCGGATCGCCTTCCGCCAGGCGGTAGTACGAGGCGTTGTCGATGCCGCGGAAGGCGAGCGTCGGGCCGTTCTCGTTGCCCTCCGCCGTGTGGTTGTAGACCACGTCGAGAATCACTTCGAGCCCGGCCGTGTGCAGCTTCTTGACCATCGACTTGAACTCGGTGACCTGCCCGCCGCGCGCGCCGTGAGCCGCGTAGGCGTGGTGGGGGGCGAAGAAGCCGATGGAGGTGTACCCCCAGTAGTTGGACAGGCCGCGGTCGCGCAGAAAGCCGTCCTGCACGTACTGGTGCACCGGCATCAGTTCGACGGCGGTGACGCCCAGCGAGAGGAGATGGTCGATCACCGGCTCGGTCGCCAGCCCTCCGTAGGTGCCCCGCAGTTCCTCGGGGACCCCGGGGTGGCTGCGGGTCAGACCCCGCACATGAGCCTCGTAGATCACGGTCTCCGCGTAGGGACGCCTGGGAAGTACGTCGCCCTCCCAGGGGAAGGAGGAGTCGGTCACCACCGAGAGCATGGTGTGGGCGGCGCTGTCGGCCGGATCGGGGCCCTGCGCCGCGCGCTCGTAGAGTGCGGGGGCGTTGTCCACCTGTCCGTCGAAAGCCTTGGCGTAGGGGTCCAGGAGCAGCTTGGCGGGGTTGCACCGGTGTCCCGCGGCCGGGTCCCAGGGGCCGTGCACCCGGTATCCGTAGCGCTGGCCCGGACCGACACCGGGCAGGTAGCAGTGCCAGACGAAGCCGTCGACCTCCGTGAGGGAGACGCTGTGGTGTGTGCCGTCCTCATGGAAGAGGACGATGTCGACGCGGTCGGCGACCTCGCTGAACAGAGCGAAGTTGGTCCCTTCGCCGTCGTAGGTGGCGCCGAGGGGGAAGGGGCGTCCGATCCAGGTGCGCACGCTGCTGCCTCCGTACGGATGAGCGTGGTCTTCGGTCTCTCGCGCGTTCGGCGCCCGTGGACGCCGGCAGGCGGAGGCTGATCGTTTCCCCAGCCTGCGGCACGACTGGTCCGTCTGCTCGGCGTGCGCGACCGCGGAGACGGAGGCGGAGGCGTGTGCGACCGCGGAAGCGGCCATGGGCGGGGGCTACACCGGTGCGGCGCTGGCGGTGAGCGGCAGTTCGCGCGGTACCAGGCACCCCGGGCGCAGACTGGGCGCGGGCGGCGCCGGTGCCAGCAGAGCGCCGTCGGCGGACCGGGCACGGTGCGAGAACCAGATGATCTTGCCGTTGGTCGCCGGGTAGTTGCCCCAGCCGTCGCTCAGCGCGGCGATCTGCGCCAGGTAGCCCTGGGGCCCGTAGTGCGGACGGGGGAGATCGCGTTCGTTGTCGGACACGGCGGTGATGAGGTGCTTTCCGTTCCACCACATCTCGACGACCGTGTGCTTGTCCGTCGCGTGCGCCTCGATCGCGTCCAGCAGTACGCCCGCGCAGCGGCTCACGGGTTCGACAAGAGCTCCCAGACCCCAGTGCCGGAGATGTGCGGCCAGGATGCGCCTGACCTGTTCGACCCTCTGCGGGTCGATCTCCGCCTCGAGGTGGCAGTAGCAGGGGATTGCAGCCTTCATCGCTATTGGTTCCTCTCAACGAGGCTTCCGAGGTGGTTGCTCGGCGAGCCGCCACCTCGAACACGAAGCGTGAGTACTGATCGCTTCTGAGTCATTTCAGCGTGGGAGCACTGCTCCATTCGTGCAACACGAGCAGGTCAGGCCGTTGATTGAAGATCCAACAGGACGCTGCGTGCACAGGCGTGCACTATGGGTCAGGAAGTGCGGCCGGGACTCACGTCGATTCGTCGACCCGCCCTCCGGCACCAGTTCGGTGCGTCACGGACATCCGGGGAGAGCGGGAAGGTGACCAAGGTGATGCTGCTGCCCGCCAGAGCCGAGGTCGTGCGGCACCTGGAGCAGTACCGCGCCTGGGAACGGCTGTTGCTGGCCGATCCCGCGGACCTGGGTGCGCGCGAGCAGTTCGAGGACAGGGGCTACACGCTGTGCGTCCTGATGGGCGAGCGCACGGCACGGCTCGCCGCTGACACCGCCGAGCGCTACCTGAGCCCGCGGCCGGAGCTTCGGCGGCAGGCGGCCATGTGCCAGAGCGGGGCAAGCATGCGTCAGAGCGGGGCAAAGGAGAGAGCGATGACCCGACCGCCCCGGACGAGTCCGGCCGTGGAGGAGGCCCCGGTGCCCTTCACCGTGCCCGTTCTGGACGTCGGCCCGGCCGTCGATGGTGGCCGCCGTCCCGCGAAGGCGGTGGCGGGGGAGACCTTCCAGGTGACGGCCACCGTGTTCGGCGAGGGTGACGTGCCGGTCGGCGCCGAGGTCGTACTGCTGGATCCCGATGGCCGGGCCCGGCCCCGTGTGCCCATGCGCGAGTTGGACCCGGGCACCGACCGCTGGGGCGCGGATGTGACACCGGACGCCGAGGGGCGCTGGACGTACGCCGTGGAGGCCTGGGTCGATCCGGTGGCCGGGTGGCGTCGTTGTGCCGCGATCAAGATCCCGGCCGGTGCGGACACTCAAGTGACGCTCGAAGAAGGCGCGTTGTTGTACGAGCGTGCCGCCGGCGAAGTACCGCAAGGCGGCAGACGCCAGGTTCTCCTCGACGCCGCGACGGCCTTGCGTGACGAACTGCGGCCGCCGGCCCTCCGCCTGGAGGCCGCGTTCGCTCCTCGGGTGGACGAGGTTCTCGCGCGCCACCCCCTGCGGGAGCGCGTCACTCGCTCGCACGCCTTGCCGCTGCTCGTCGAGCGGCGCCGCGCTCTTTTCGGGTCCTGGTACGAGTTCTTCCCGCGCTCGGAGGGGGCCGTCGTCCGCGAGGGCGAGCCACCGAGGTCGGGGACCTTCCGCACCGCCGCCGAGCGCCTGCCGGCGATCGCCGCGATGGGTTTCGACGTCGTGTATCTGCCGCCGATCCATCCGATCGGGAGCACGTTCCGCAAGGGTCCCGACAACTCTCTCTCCTCCGGCCCGCAGGATGTCGGTGTGCCCTGGGCGATCGGCTCCCCCGAGGGCGGCCATGACGCGGTCCACGCCGACCTGGGCACGATCGACGACTTCGACGCCTTCGTGCGCCGGGCCGCCGCCCTGGACCTCGAGGTCGCCCTGGACTTCGCGCTCCAGTGCTCGCCGGACCACCCGTGGGTGGACAAGCACCCGGAGTGGTTCCGCCACCGGGCGGACGGCACCATCGCGTACGCCGAGAACCCGCCGAAGAAATACCAGGACATCTACCCGATCGCCTTCGACGCGGACCTGCCGGGGCTGATCGCGGAGACGGTGCGGCTGCTGCGGTTCTGGATGGGGCACGGGATACGCATCTTCCGCGTCGACAACCCGCACACCAAGCCCGTCGTGTTCTGGGAGCAGGTGATCGCCCGCATCAACGCCTCCGACCCGGACGTCATCTTCCTCGCGGAGGCCTTCACGCGACCCGCGGTCATGCGGGCCCTGGCCCAGGCGGGCTTCCAGCAGTCGTACACCTACTTCACCTGGCGCAACACCAAGCAGGAACTGACCGATTGCCTGACCGACCTCAGCGTCGACAGCGCCGCGTACCTGCGCCCCAACCTGTTCGCGAACACCCCGGACATCCTGCCCGGATATCTCCAGGAGGGCGGCCGTCCGGCGTTCGAGGCACGGGCCGTGCTCGCCGCCACCCTCTCGCCGAGCTGGGGCATCTACGCCGGGTACGAGCTGTGCGAGAACGACGCGGTCGGCGCGGGCGGCGAGGAATACCTGCACTCGGAGAAGTACGAACTGCGCCCGCGCGACTGGGAGTCGGCCGAGCGTGAGGGACGCTCCATCGCGCCCCTGGTCACCACGCTCAACGGGGTACGACGGAGCCACCGCGCCCTGCAGTCACTGCGGAATCTCCGTTTCCACCGGGCCGACAACGACGCGCTCATCGTCTACAGCAAGCGCGACGGCGGGGACCTGGTCGTCGTGGTCGTGAACCTCGACCCTCATCGGACCCAGGCGGGCACCGTCTCGCTGGACATGCCGGAACTCGGCCTGGACTGGGACGAGAGCGTGCCGGTGCGCGACGAGCTCACGGGCGACACCTATCACTGGGGCAAGGCCAACTACGTGCGCCTCGGTCCGGGCGGGGCGCACGTGCTGGCGGCAGTGGGCGGGCCGGAAGAACCGGACGAAGCACCGTTGATCGGAGGGTCACCCACACCATGATCATCAATGAGCCCGTCCAGGACACTTTCGAGGACACGCCCGCCAAGGACCGCGATCCGGAGTGGTTCAAGCGTGCCGTGTTCTACGAGGTCCTGGTGCGGTCCTTCCAGGACAGCAACGGCGACGGCATCGGCGACCTCAAGGGCATCACCGCCAAACTCGACTACCTGCAGTGGCTGGGCGTGGACTGCCTGTGGCTGCCGCCGTTCTTCAAGTCCCCGCTGCGCGACGGCGGATACGACGTCTCGGACTACACCGCGGTCCTGCCCGAATTCGGCGACCTGGCCGACTTCGTGGAGTTCGTGGACTCCGCACACCAGCGCGGCATGCGCGTGATCATCGACTTCGTCATGAACCACACCAGCGACCAGCACCCCTGGTTCAAAGAGTCCCGCAGCGACCCCCAGGGCCCCTACGGCGACTACTACGTCTGGGCCGACGACGACAAGCAGTACCAGGACGCCCGCATCATCTTCGTCGACACCGAGGCCTCCAACTGGACCTTCGACCCGGTACGCGGACAGTACTTCTGGCACCGCTTCTTCTCCCACCAGCCCGACCTCAACTACGAGAACCCGGCCGTCCAGGAAGAAATCATCTCCGCCCTGCGCTTCTGGCTCGACCTGGGCATCGACGGCTTCCGCCTGGACGCGGTGCCCTACCTCTTCGCCGAGGAGGGCACCAACTGCGAAAACCTGCCCCGCTCCCACAACCTGCTCAAACGCGTACGCGCCGAGATCGACGCCCACTACCCCGACACCGTCCTGCTGGCCGAGGCCAACCAGTGGCCCGAAGACGTCGTGGACTACTTCGGCGACTTCACCGACGGCGGCGACGAATGCCACATGGCCTTCCACTTCCCCGTCATGCCCCGCATCTTCATGGCCGTACGCCGCGAATCGCGCTACCCCGTCTCCGAAATCCTGGCCAAGACCCCCGCCATCCCGGCCGGCTGCCAATGGGGCATCTTCCTGCGCAACCACGACGAGCTCACCCTCGAAATGGTCACCGACGAAGAACGCGACTACATGTACGCGGAATACGCCAAAGACCCGCGCATGCGCGCCAACATCGGCATCCGCCGACGCCTGGCCACCCTCCTGGACAACGACCGCAACCAGATCGAACTGTTCACCGCCCTGCTCCTGTCGCTGCCCGGATCCCCGATCCTCTACTACGGCGACGAGATCGGCATGGGCGACAACATCTGGCTCGGCGACCGCGACGCGGTACGCACCCCCATGCAGTGGACCCCCGACCGCAACGCCGGCTTCTCCTCCTGCGACCCCGGACGCCTCTACCTCCCCACGATCATGGACCCGGTCTACGGATACCAGGTCACCAACGTCGAAGCCTCCATGTCCTCACCCTCCTCACTCCTGCACTGGACCCGCAGGATGATCGAGATCCGCAAACAGAACCCCGCCTTCGGACTCGGCTCCTACACCGAACTGCCCTCGTCCAATCCGGCGGTGATCGCCTTCCTGCGGGAGGCCCCTCCATCGAGGGAAGGAGGGGACGACCTGGTGCTGTGCGTGCACAACTTCTCGCGGTTCGCGCAGCCCACCGAGCTGGACCTGCAGACCTTCAACGGCCGCCACCCTGTGGAACTGATCGGCGGGGTGCGCTTCCCGGCCATCGGCGAACTCCCCTACCTGCTGACACTGGCGGGGCACGGCTTCTACTGGTTCCGGCTGACCGACGGGCCCCGATCTCCGGCCGCACCCATGGTGCACCTTTGAAGGGACGTGCCTCATGCTGAAGACGGCATCGCAGTCGCCGAGCAGCCTCAGCCCTCCCCAACTGCTGACCTCGCTGGCCGGGCTCCTGCGGGAGTGGCTGCCCAGGCAGAGGTGGTTCGCGGGCAAAGGCGGGCCCGTCACGGACCTGGCAGTGCTGTCGACGACGGCTCTGCACCCGGGGTGCCTGCACCTGCTGATCCGCACGAGCCATGCCGGGCAGCCCGATGACTGCTACCAACTGATACTCGGAGTCCGTGAGTACCTGCCCTTCCGGCTCCAGCACGCGTTCATCGGCCGACCGGACACGGGACCGCTGGCCGGACTCACCGTGTACGACGCCCTCCTGGATCCGCGGTCGGCGACGCTGCTCCTGGAACGCCTGAGGGCGCCCGGCACCCTAGGTCCCCTGCGCTTCGAACGGGACGCGCGGACCATGGTGCCGGAAGGGCTCGAGCCCAGGCTGCTCGAGGGCGAGCAGTCCAACACCTCACTGGTGTACGGCAATTCCTTCATCCTGAAGCTCTTCCGCCGCGTCCACTACGGCATCAACCCGGACCTGGAAGTGCCGCGGGCGCTGGCTCGTGGAGGCTGCGCCCGCGTGCCCGAGGCCGTGGCCTGGTTCTGGACCACCGAGCCGCACAAGATGACCCTCGGGGTACTCCAGCCCTTCCTGCCCGAGGCGACGGACGGCTGGACACTGGCGCTCCAATCCCTCGCCTCGGGCGAGGACTTCAGCGACCAGGCGTACGAACTGGGCAGGGCCACCGCCGAAGTGCACCTCGCGCTGACCCGGGCGTTCGCGACCGAGCCGCTGGACCCGGACGGCGGCCGACGGCTGGCCGCCGCCATGACGGGCCGCTTGGAGAAGGCCGCCGCCCAGGTGCCGGAGCTCGCTCCCTACATGCCTCGCCTGAAGGCCGCGTACGGCGCGGTCGCCGCACGCGGCCTGGGCCGCCCGACCCAGCGGATCCACGGCGACCTGCACCTGGGCCAGGTTCTCCAGGCCGAACAGCGCTGGTTCGTCATCGACTTCGAGGGCGAACCAGCCCGTCCGCTGGCCGAGCGCCGGCACGCGCAGGCTCCCGTAAGGGATGTGGCGGGCATGCTCCGCTCCTTCGACTACGCGGCCTACACCCGGCGTCCCTGGCGTGCCCAGTGGGTGGACCGATGCAGGGAGGCCTACTGCGCGGGGTATGCGGCGGAATCCCCCTGGGATCCGCGGGCGGACGCCGAACTCCTGCGTGCGTACGAGACGGACCGAGCGGTTTACGAAGTGCTGTACGAGACCCGCCACCGCCCTGACTGGGTGCCCGTCCCCATGGCGGCCATCGCCCGCCTCGCAGAAGGGAGTTGAGGACCGTGGACACCACCGAGGCATCCGCTGCCCGCGCCCTGGCCGTCCTCTCTCCCGCCCCCGCCGTGACGGTCGTCGACGGTCAGGACCGCGTTCCCGCGGCCCCGCTCGACGCACAGGACAGACAGCGCCTGCTGTCGGGCACGCATCATGACCCGCACGCCGTGCTCGGCGCCCACCTGGTATCCGGAGGCGTGGCCTTCAGGGCCCTGCGCCCCGGCGCCCGAGCGGTGGCACTCCTCACCGGCGGGCGACGCGTGAACCTGAGCGACATCGGCGACGGCTTCTTCTCCGGTGTGCTGCCGTTGGACGCGATCCCCGAGTACCTGCTGCACGTGACCTACGACGGCTGGAGCGGCGAGCAAGAGGATTCCTACCGCCTTCTCCCCGCACTGGCGGAATTCGATCTGCACCTCATCGGCGACGGTCGGCACGAGGAGCTGTGGAAGGCGCTGGGAGCGCACCGGATGACCCACCAGGGCGTGCTGGGCACCCGGTTCACGGTGTGGGCGCCCCACGCGCGCGGGGTCAGGGTCTGCGGGGACTTCTGCCACTGGGACGGAGCCGCGTACCCGATGCGTTCACTGGGCTCGACCGGTGTGTGGGAGCTGTTCGTTCCCGGAATCGGCGAAGGGGCCCTGTACAAGTTCGACATCACCCGCCCCGACGGGACCCATACCCTGCGCGCGGACCCGATGGCCCGCCGCGCCGAGGTGCCCTCGGCGACCGCCTCGGTCGTGACCCGGTCGACCCACGTGTGGGCGGACGCGCAGTGGATGGCACACCGCGCGGACCGTCCTGTCCATCGGGCCCCCTTCTCCGTCTACGAGGTCCATCTGGAGTCCTGGAGGCCCGGCCTCTCCTACCGTCAACTCGCCGACGAGCTCACGGATTACGTCACGGACACGGGCTTCACCCACGTGGAACTACTCCCTGTCGCCGAGTACCCCTTCAGCGGATCGTGGGGCTACCAGGTCACCGGCTTCTACGCGCCCACGGCCCGACTCGGCACCCCCGACGACTTCAAGTACCTCATCGACACGCTGCATCAGGCGGGCATCGGCGTCATCCTCGACTGGGTGCCCGCACACTTCCCCAAGGACGACTGGGCGCTGGCCGCTTTCGACGGGGAGCACCTGTACGAACCGAAGGACTCCCGACGCGCCGAACACCCCGACTGGGGCACCCTTACCTTCGACTACGGCCGCAAGGAAGTCCGCAACTTCCTTGTCGCCAACGCCACCTACTGGTGCCAGGAGTTCCACATCGACGGCCTGCGCGTCGACGCCGTCGCCTCGATGCTCTACCTCGACTACTCACGTGAAGAGGGGCAGTGGGCACCCAACGAGTCGGGCGGCCGGGAGAACCTCGACGCGGTGGCGTTCCTGCAGGAGATGAACGCCACGGTTTACCGGCGCTGCCCCGGGGTGGTCACGATCGCCGAGGAGTCGACGGCATGGGACGGCGTGACGCGGGCCACCCACGAGACCGGACCCGGCGGTCTCGGCGGCCTGGGGTTCGGCATGAAGTGGAACATGGGCTGGTCGCACGATTCGCTGGAGTACATCAAGCGTGACCCGGTGCACCGCGTCCACCACCACGGCGAGATGACGTTCTCGATGGTGTACGCCTACAGCGAGAACTACGTCCTGCCCCTCTCGCACGACGAAGTCGTCCACGGCAAGCAGGCGTTGGTCTCCAAGATGCCGGGGGACTGGTGGCAGCGGCGCGCCACCCACCGCGCCTACCTCGGCTTCATGTGGGCCCACCCCGGCAAGCAACTCCTTTTCATGGGACAGGAGTTCGCGCAGGGCGCCGAGTGGTCGCAGGAGCGCGGCCTGGACTGGGGGCTTCTGGACCCGGCCTACCCGGCGGAACCGGACCACAGGGGCGTACGCGACCTCGTACGCGACCTCAATCGTGAGTACCGGGCCGCTCCAGCCTTGTGGGAGCGCGACACCGAGCCTGCCGGATTCTCCTGGATCGAGGCGAACGCGGCGGAGGACAATGTCCTTGCGTTCCTGCGCTTCGCCGCCGACGGCGCTCCCCTGATGGCCGTGTGCAACTTCTCGCCCGTGGTCCGTCGCGACTATGCGCTGGGTGTGCCGGACACCGCCACTGTCTGGCGGGAGACCCTCAACACCGATCTGGCGTGCTACGGGGGAGGAGACGTCGGCAACGCGGACCCGCTGAAACCGGACCCCGATGCCGCGCACGGCCGCCCGGCCTGCCTGCGCGTGACCCTGCCACCCCTGGCGACGGTGTGGCTGCGCCCGGAGTGACAGGGACAGGCGGGCTAGTCGTGGGCGAGCAGGCCGGTCCGGAGGTGGGCGAGGGTGGAGGACAGGAGCCGGGAGACGTGCATCTGTGAGATGCCGAGCACGGCGCCGATCTGGGTCTGGGTCATCTCCTGACCGAAGCGCATCTCGATGATGCGGCGTTCGCGCTCGTCCAGTCCGGCCAGGAGCGGTGCCAGAGCATGGAGGTTCTCGAACCTCTCCAGGGCAGGGTCCGCCGTACCCATGACGTCGGCGAGACAGAGTCCGCCGGTGCGGGCGTCACCGTTCTCGCTCACGCCGTGCGGAATCTCCAGAGTGCCCGCGACGTAGCCGTTGGCGGCGACGTGCGCCTCCAGGGCTTGTTCCTCGCTCACCCCCAGGTCGGCGGCGAGCTCCGTGACGGTCGGTTCGCGGCCGAGCGAGGAGGCCAGCCGGTCCTTGGACTTGAGCAGCTCGGTGCGCAGTTCCTGCAGCCTGCGCGGCACGTGCACGGCCCAACTGGTGTCACGGAAGTGGCGTTTGATCTCTCCGAGGATGTACGGAACGGCGAAGGAGATGAACGCGACCCCGCGGTCGACGTCGAACCGGTCGATCGCCTTGATGAGCCCCATGGTTCCGACCTGGACGATGTCCTCCATCTGACCGTTGCCGCGGTTGCGGAAACGGTGGGCCACGTAGTGCACCAGGCTGAGGTTCATCTCGATCAGTGTGTTGCGCGTGTACAGATAGCCGGCGGACCCCTCCTCGAGCGTCTGAAGCTGATCGAAGAAGAGCTTCGACAGCTCCCGTGCGTCCCTCGGCGCGACCTGGTCGGCTTCCACGATCCGCGGCAGCCCGGCGATCTCGTCCCGCGCCCGCTCGGCCGGCCCGGCGTCGTCCATGTCCACGGCCTGCTGAAACATCGTCTGACTCCTCACGTTCTCGCCTTGTATGTCTCAGCCTGTGATGACCGTGAAGGGGTTGCCCTCACGGTCGCCCAGCACGGCCTCACGCCGCCTGAGGGGTCCTCGGGGCGGTGAGACGACTCGCCCGCCCCAGCCCACGGCCGCCGCGGCGGCCACGTCGACGTCTGCCACCCGGAAACACGCGTGCCAGCCCGGAGGCGCAGCGTCCTGCGGCGCGTCCTCCTTGAGGGTGGCGACCGTGCGCAGCCCGTCGCGCACCGCGATCTGCCCGTCGGTGTACTCCACTTCGCAGTTGTCACTCGCCCCGCCGGCCCAGCCCAGCACGCCCCCGTAGAAGAGGGCGGCGGCGAAGATGTCCCGGGTGTACAGCTCAAGGCGGGCGACGGGACCATCGCCTGACCTCCAGCGATCGTCTGGGGCCTGTTCGCGCAGGCCGAACACGGCGTTCTGGTGACCCGCCGCCACGGCGATCCGCCCGGTGCTGGTGGCCAGCGGCCCGACGGCTACGGTGGCGCCGCGCTCGCGCAGCCGGCCCACGGTGGTGTCCATGTCGGTGACAGCGAAGTAGGGGATCCACCCCGCGGAGACGCCCAGATCACACGTCGCCTGACTGAGGGTTCCCACCGGCGCACCGGCCTTCAGGGCCAGAAAACGCGCAGGGCGCGGCGGGCCGAGCAGCGGGACATGGCACCAGCCGAGCACCCGGGCGTAGAACTCCCTGGCGGCCATGACGTCGCGTGCGGCCAGGCTCAGCCAGCACGGTCCGCCCTCCGCCATTCCCGGGACGCATGGGGTCAGGCCGGCGACCGGAGCCGGGGACCGCCTGTCGCCGTCCGGGACCAGCCGCAGGCCCCCGGCCGCCCGGCCGGATTGACGGAAGGAACCGGCCCGCGTACGTGGTGCCTCGCCGGTGCGGTTCTCCGCGCGCGAAGCGGAGCACGCTGGCTGGATCTGTCGTTCCTGGGCATCGCTCACCCCGATGTGCCTTGGCACAGGACCTTCTCCTCACCTGGTTGTGGCGGTCTCGGCTGTCGTTCCGCAGAGACGGGGCCGCATACCGGGACCTTCCTCATCCATCCCGGTGACCAAGGTCCTGACACGGCCGGTGCCAAAGGCCCGCAGCCCTCCATGGCCGGGGCGGTGGGCAAGAAGTCACGAGTGGGCGCGGGTGCCCCGCTCGGCTGACAGGAAGCCCACGGGGCCTTGATGCGGCCGTATCAAATCTCTGTGAATACCGGCCCCACCGATGGGCACCAGAGGTCAGCCAAGGGCCGGCCCACGGCCTGTGTCCGCACACGATGAAGGGAGCACACGGTGCTCAAGCCCCACCCCGCCGCCCTGCACAGCCTGCTCGAAATGCACACTTCGCTGCGAGACCTGCAGGCCCGGCACGACTCGGCCGAGGTCCGGCGCAGACTGGACGACGTGTCGTACACGCTGTGCGTGTCCACCGGTACGCGGACTCCCGAGGCAGCGCTGGCCGCCGCGCGGGCGCAGCTCACCGGGGTGGTCTCCCAGGACGACGCCCGCCTGTCCGCCTGAGCGGGCAATCACCGCTCTCAACTCGACACCCGTCGTGAGAGTGTGAAGGCCACTCAGGCATAGGCGGTAACGGGGGAGGGGTTCGCGGGTGGCCACGCCTCACCGGACTGCTCGCCACCGGCGGCACCCTCCACCTCGCGTGGTTCAGCTACGAACCCGTGCCTTGATCAGTAGAAGCGGCGGACGAAGACGTCCGACTTGCCGTTGGTGTCGCCGGGCACGATGTCGTCGGCCGCGGACTGGAAGACCACGTCACGCCCACCGGAGCTGACCGCGTCGGTTCCGGCCGAAGCGGGCTGGTTCGAGACGATCTCGTCGGTGCCCGTCTCCAGGTCGCGCAGCGCGAGCGATGCCCCACTCGTGTCGTGCGGGGCGTACAGCAGATAGCGGCCGGTGGGATCGATGGCCACGCCCCGTACGTTCGCCACCAGTTGGGCGCTGCCCGTGCGTACGTCGTGGACGTAGGTGTCGGAGCCCGAGAGGTAGACGACCTTGCCGCCGTCGTCGCTGAGCTGGACGAGCGTCGCCTCCTGGGAGGGGCCCTCGATCGGGGCGGAGGTGGTGCCGCCCGTCCGGTCCCATACGAAGACGTCCTTCGTCTTGCCGTCCTGGTAGGCGACATAGCGGCCGTCGCCGCTGATGGACGGCCGGGACGGCTGGGTGTGGTCGAGGGTGGCGACGGTCTGGTTGGCGCCACCGTTGTTCCAGTCCTGCACCTCGATGCGCTGGCCGAACGACGGTTGCCTGACGGAGCGGATGACATGCGCGGTGTAGCGGCCGTCCGCACTCAGCGACGGCTGGTCGCAGGTGTAGGCGGAGCAGTTGAGGGAGGCGGTGCGTCCCGTGCTCACCTGGTACTGGGTAATGCGTACGTTGGTGATCCACTGATGCGCATAGCCGATGTATCCCCCACCGCCGCTGATCACCGGTGGCTGGAGCGGGGCGAGGTTCCCCATCCGCGCGTTCGTCCGCGTCCGCTGGTCGCGGACGAACACCCTCTCGCCTCCCGTGGTGGCGTCGGACGTGAGGTTCTTCGCCGATGAGGCGAAGACGACGCGGCGGCCGTCGTGCGTGATCGAGGCACCGGTGGAGTTGTCGTCGGCCTGGGTGCCGTCGGCCGCGACACTGATCCTCTCGACATCGGCTCCGCCATCGTCCGCCACGGCCGCGGGTCGGGCCGAGGCGGTGCCGGGCAGCGCCGCCGTGACCGCGCAGAGCGCAACCGCCGTGGTCAGGGCGGCCCGTACACGTCTGGTGGTGCTCCGGTTCGAGATTCCCCGCATATTTCCCCCTCGTAGACGTCGGTCTCTCCGGCTCCCCACCGGAGGACCCCATGAATGCAACCCTGATGGCGCTGTGGGGTCAATGCGTCACATGACGTACGCGGGGCACGGTTTCGGTCATGTGCAGCGTGCGGAGCCATGCGTCGTGCCGAGCCATGAGGAGCCACGGAGCCTCCGCGGAAAACCTGTTGGCGGGCCACGACGGCCACTGCTACTTTTTCGGAGGCCGTGCGAGAGAACGAGGAGGTGGTACCCGTGAACACAGCATTGACATGGGTGCTCTCCTCCGGGGTCACGGTCGGGCGATAGGTCGTCCGGGAGCGCCGATCAAGCGCACTCCCGAAAGGCACGACCATGCACTTCACTTCCGAACAGCGCCTCGACGACGGCGTCCTCGAGCGCGAATTCACCCTCGGCGAGATTCCCGGCACCCTGTGGACGCCTCAATCCGCCGCACCGGCCCCGCTGATCCTGATGGCCCACAACAACGGCCTGCCCAAGGGGTCGGCCCGGCTTGTGGCCCGGGCCCGGCAATCCGCGGCGTGCGGCTACGCGGTGGCCACCATCGACGCCGTCGGGTGCGGTGACCGGCCCCGTTCCGCCGCCGACGAGCAGGCGCGCGCGGACCTCCGCCGGGCGATGCAGGCAGGTGAGCCGGTCGATGAGATCTTCGAGTCCTTGATCGGCCCGCTGGTGGACGGTGCGGTTCCGGAATGGCGGACCACGCTGGACGCCCTGCTCGCGCTGCCCGAGATCGGCGGCCCGGTCGGGTACTCGGGGTGGACCGCCGTCGGCATCCGCCTCGCGGTGAGCGAGCCGCGCATCGCGGCCGCCGGATTCTTCGCGGGGGGCTTCGTGCCCCGGGCCCAGCGCGAGGAGGCCCGGCAGGTCACCGTTCCGCTGCTGTTCCTGCTGCAGTGGGACGACGAAGGCAACCCCCGGCAGCGGGCCCTGGACCTGTTCGACGCCTTCGCCAGCAAGGAGAAGACGCTGCACGCCAACCTGGGCGGACACACCGGCACCCCGTGGTTCGAGGTGGAGGACGGGAACCGGTTCTTCGGCCGGCACCTGAGGTGAGGCCGGGCCGTCGGGTCAGCCGGTAGGCGCTGTATGCCAGAAGACCGGCCCCGCTCTCAAGGAAGCCGGGGCCGGTCGCCGGTTGTGGGCTGCTACTAAGGCCGGCCCAACAGGTACTGGGTGGACGGTGGAAAGCTCAGGGCGCCGGGTGGGACAGCTCGATGTCGAGGGCGTCGGAGCCTGGGCCCGTCACGCGCAGCGGGGTGGCGACGGGCGGGTAGCCGCTGGCGATGACGGAGTACTCCCCGGCGTCCAGGTCCGTGAAGGCGTATGCGCCGTCCGCGCCGGTGGTGGCCGTCGCGGCGACGTTGCCCGCCGCGTCGACGAGCGTGACGCGGGCGTCCGGCAGCAGGCGCAGATCGGGGGAGTGCACCGAGCCCTGGAGCCGGGCGCCCGCGATGAGGGCGATCTCCACCCGGCCGGGTCCGCCGTCGCCGACCGTTGCGGGAACGGCGGTCGGCCGGTGCCCCTCTGCCTGCACGGCGACGGTGAACTCACCGGCGGGCAGCTCCTCGAAGGTGAACTCCCCGTCCTGGCCGCTCTGTCCGGTGGCGAGCACCTCGCCCCGCACATCGGTCACGATCACGACGGCGGCGGCGACCGGAAGCCCGTCGGCGCCGGTGACACACCCGTTCAGGCCCTGCGGACCGGAGAGCAGGATGTCGTACGCGAGCGGCTCCTCACCGATGCTGACGGTGGCCGCCTGCGGCTCGTGTCCGGTGGCGGCAGCGATCAGTACGTAGGTGCCGGCGCCGGGTGCGGTGAGTTCGTAGCCTCCGTCGGGGCGGGCCACGGTGCGGCCCAGTTGACGTCCCGTCAGGGAGATCAGGGTGACGGTGGCGTGAACGGCACCGGTGGAGGTGCGGATGTGTCCGTGGAGGGTGGGGCCGACCTGACCGGGCGTTTCCTGGCCCTCGGCAGAGGGTGTTGCGGGGGCCGGGGTTTCCTGGGCCGGAGCCGCCGGCCGGGCCTGCTGAGGGCGGCGGAAGCCGATCAGGGTGGCCGTGGCGATCAGGGCCACCAGCATGCCGACCGCGCCGATGGTCATGCAGACGTGGACCGCGTCGGTGAAGCTCGCGCCGATCGCGCCGAGTGCGGGGCCGGTCGCCTCGGGGGAGAGCCCGAGGTGACCCGCGGCGCCCACGCCGCCCTGCGCGAGGGCCTCGCCCACCCGCTGCTGGTCGGCGGCGGGCAGCCCGGAGTCCGCGAGGTGTCCGGGCAGTGCGGAGGTGAGCCGGCTGGTGAGAACGGCACCGAGGACGGCGGGGCCGAGGGCGCCGCCGAGCTGACGCAGGGTGTTGTTGCCCGCGCCCGCCATGCCCGCCAGGTGGTGCGGGACGCTGCCGACGGCGACCGCGCTGATCGGCGTCATCACGAAGCCCATGCCGAGGCCGAACAGGGCGAGGGGCCCTGCCATCGCGCCGAACCCCGAGTCGGTCTGCAGGCCGGTCAGCCACAACATGGCGCCGCCGGTGCCGAGCAGGCCGACGCACAGGAGTACGCCAGGTGCGACCTTGCCCATCAGACGGCCGACGAGCGGGCCGGTGATGATGGAGACGCCGTTGAAGACGAGCATCCGCCAGGCGATGTCGAGGACGGAGAGCTGCTGAACGCTGCCGAAGAAGAGGCTGAGGGTGAAGACGGAGCCGATCATCCCGAACATGACGATCGCGTTGACGACACCGGCGCCGGTGAAGGGACGCACCGCGAAGAGTTTCAGGGAGAGCATCGGCGAGGGGGAGCGCAGCTCGGCGACGATGAAGGCGATCAGGCCGAGCGCGGCGGCGGCGAACGCGACGACGACCTTGGTCTGGGCCCAGCCGTGGACCCCGCCGCCCTCGATCACGCCGTAGATCAGGCCGATGATGAAGACGATCGCGGCGATCTGGCCGGGGACGTCGATGGCGCGGCCGTGCGCGGAGCGGGAGTCCTCCAGCATCCGCACGGCCACCAGGCCGGTGACGGCGGTGATGACGGCGGCAGGCAGGAAGATCCAGCGCCAGCTGGCGTGCTCCAGGATGACACCGCTGATCAGCGGGCCCAGGGCCATGCCGATGCTCAGGGACGCGGCCCAGGCGGCGATGGCTTTGGCGCGGGCCCGGAAGTCCGGGTAGGCGTGACTGATCAGGGCCAGTGTGGAGGAGGCGAGAGCCGCGGCGCCCGCACCGGCGATGGCCTGGCCGGCCCAGACCTGCTCGACGCTGTGCGCGGTCAGGGACGTCACGGAACCGGCGGCGAACAGGAGCATGCCCGCGAGGTAGGCCTTCTTGCGGCCGTACAGGTCACCGATCAGGCCGAAGGTGAGGATCAGCGCGGCCATC
This sequence comes from Streptomyces sp. NPDC057302, assembly GCF_042667685.1. Taxonomy (NCBI): domain Bacteria; kingdom Bacillati; phylum Actinomycetota; class Actinomycetes; order Kitasatosporales; family Streptomycetaceae; genus Streptomyces; species Streptomyces sp. NPDC057302. The sequence continues at coordinate 75,669 of NZ_JBHUZJ010000022.1, forward strand.
GGCAGGATGAACGCGTCGGAGACCCATTGCAGGTCGGACGTGGAGGCGCCGAGCCCTTGCTGGATACGGGAAAGGGACACCGAGACGCTGCCGATGGGCACGTAGGCGGCGAACATCCCGAGACACGCCAAGACGGTGGTCAGTGCCGGGCGCGCGACGGCGCGGTGGTGGGGGGTGGATATCGCGGACATGGTGAGAGGGCCCTCCTGATCGAACGCGCCGGTCAAGTTATCAGTTGCCTGTCAAAGTCCCAAATGACTGAGACTGGAGGGCACGGTGCGCGCCGATGCGGGAGCTGAGGGCCGTTCTTGGGGTACGGCTGGGAGACCCGGGACGGTCGCCGGGGCGTGGCCGGTCCGTACATGGCTGGCGGGCTGGCGGCTGTTCGTCGTGAGAGTCCGGCGCCGGTCGGCCCCGGCCGCGAAGGGCTGTCAGCCGGCCGTGGGCGGATCCGGCCACATGCGGGCTACGGGGGAGTCGGGGCCGTCGAGGGCCACGGCGATGCGGCGCATGCCGAGCGTGAGACGGTTCAGTTCATCGGGCCCGCCGACCACTTCGCAGAGCCGTTCGACGACCGCTTCGACGAGCTTCCGCCCCTGGGCCATGCCCAGCAGCCCCGCCTCGGTCGGCTCGACCAGCACGACCCGTTTGTGTACGGGGTGCGGATGCCGATCGATCCACCCGATCTGCTCCAGACGCGCCAGCGCCGTCGTCACGCTCTGCGGAGTGATGTTCTGCCCCCGGGCCAGATCCGCCCCGGACAGCGGCCCGTACTGGTCCAGCGTCATCACGATCCCGAGCTGCGTCATCGTGACGCCCAGGGAGCGCAGCCGCTCGTTCAGGGCGCGATGCACGGAGTTGTTCGCCCGCCACATCGAATGGCTGAACGTCTGGTTCCACGGCGTGTCGGAGGCTGTCCCCTCCGGGCGACGGCTCGGCATCTTCAACTCCCTGCGGGCAAACGGCCCTCATCCTAGCCGTGGGGGGACCCGCCCCGTCGTCCACTGCTCGCCCCGCGATGAAGGCGGCCGGGCCTTCTGCGAAGCCCTCGGTATGCGCGCCGTCGCCATTGTCTACCAGGACGACCTCGACGACTTCCCCAGGCGCCACTCGTCCTAGCCGTGAAGTGCGGTGGGCGTGAAGTGCGGTGGGACCACGGGGTGCTTCCGGGGCGGACCGGCCTGGGTGCTCGATACATGGGTCTCTCGCCGCTGCCGGATTGGGCGGTTCGTGGTGTTCTGTTGTTTATGAGTAGCTCAGGAGAGCAAACTTCTGCTGGTCAGGTGGGTTCGGCCGGGTCCGGGACGGAGCCGGACAGCCGTCGCTGGTGGGCTCTGGCCGTGATCGCGCTGGCGCAGCTGATGGTCGTCCTGGACGCGACCATCGTGAACATCGCGCTGCCCTCGGCGCAGCGGGAACTGGGTCTCACCAACGGCAACCGCCAGTGGGTCATCACCGCCTACACGCTGGCTTTCGGCGGTCTGCTGCTGTTGGGCGGCAGGATCGCCGACCTGGTGGGGCGCAAGCGGTCGTTCATCGTCGGGCTGGTCGGCTTTGCCGCCGCCTCGGCCTTGGGCGGTGCGGCCACGGGCCCCACCATGCTCTTCGCCTCGCGCGCCCTCCAGGGGGTGTTCGCGGCGGTCCTCGCCCCGTCGGCTCTGTCGCTGCTGACCACCACCTTCAGCGACGGCAAGGAGCGGGCGAAGGCGTTCGGCATCTACGGAGCCATCGCGGGCGCCGGAGGTGCGCTCGGTCTCCTGCTCGGCGGGATCCTGACCGAGTACCTGGACTGGCGCTGGTGCCTCTACGTCAATGTGCCCATCGCCGTGCTCGCCGTCTTCGGTGCCGTCTCCCTCCTGCACGACCGCACCGGACACAAGGACGCCAAGCTGGACGTCCCAGGAGTGGTCTTGGGCTGCGGTGGACTGGTCGCCGTGGTCTACGGGCTCAGCGAAGCCGAGTCGCGCGGCTGGACATCGGCCATGGTCCTCGCACTGCTCGTCGGAGGTGTCGCTCTACTGGCGGTGTTCGCCTGGTGGCAGGCGCGGGCGGCGCATCCCCTGCTCCCGCTGCACATCGTGAAGAACCGCAACCGCGGCGGCTCGATGCTCACCATGGGCCTGGCCACCATCGGCATGTTCGGCGTGTTCCTGTTCATGACCTACTACCTGCAGAGCATCCTCGGGTACTCACCGGTGAAGACCGGCTTCGCCTTCCTGCCCATGTCGATCGCGATCATCATCGGGTCGACGCAGATCTCCGCCCGACTGCTCCACCACGTACCGCCCCGGCTTCTGATGGGCCCCGGACTGCTGCTCGGAGCGGCGGGCCTGTTCACCCTGACCTTCCTCGGCACCCACTCGAGCTACGCCGGACACATCCTGCCCGGAATGCTGATGCTGGGCCTCGGCCTTGGTCTCACCTTCATGCCCGTCATGGCGACCGCCACGGCGGGAGTGGCCCCGCAGGACGCGGGCGTGACCTCGGCGACCGTCAACACCGCCCAGCAGGTCGGGGGTTCCATCGGCACGGCCCTGCTCAACACCATCGCGACCACGAGCACCGCCACCTACGTCACCTCCCACATGGGGGAGGCGCAACGCACCGGACAGCTGACGCCCAAGGGGAAGGCCGAGATCCTCGACTCCGGCGTGGTCCACGGTTTCACCGTCGCCACCGGCTGGGCAGCCCTGATCATGCTCGCCGCCTCCGCGGTCGCCTTCCTCCTGGTCAACGCCCGAGCACCGCGCCACCGGGACACGACGGCAGCGCCCGAGGCCACTTCGGTCTGACCTGCCCGCCTGTCCAACTCACGGGATGCCCCGGCCACTTGGTCCTCCGATCAGGCCGCTAATCTCCATGGGTATGACCGATTTTCGAACTCGCGACCGACTCGTCGGTGATCTCGCGAGACCGCCGGCCCGCCGCGTACTGCGGTTCGCCGCAGGCGCCACCGTGGCCTTACTCGTCGCCGACCTCGCCACGCGCGCCTACAACCACTACGACCCCATACCGGGCATCCGCAGGCTGGTGAACGTCGACGTCGAGGCCAACCTGGCCACCTGGTGGAACAGCACGCTGCTGCTTGCCGTGGCGGGCATGGCGCTGACCGCCGCGCTGCTCAGCACGCACGGCGCGCGCCCCGGGCGCGTGTCCTGGCTGGGTCTTGCCGCCGCGACCGCACTGCTCAGCGCGGACGAGACGATTTCGTGGCACGAGCGCCTGGGCGAGGTCGGCCGGTCGTGGAAGCAGTGGGCCGGGGGCTCGCTGCCCACGCACGCCTGGGTGTTGCCGGGCGCGGTCCTCGCGGCGGCGGGCACCGTGTGCGCCGTGCTGTGGGCGCGCAAGCTCCCGCGCGATCTGCGGAACGGGCTGCTGGGGGCGCTGGCGGTGTATCTGGGGGGAGCGCTGCTGGTTGAGGCGTTCAACGGCTGGGCACACGCGAACGGCCACAGCACCGTGCTCATGCTGGGAACGATCGTGGAGGAGGGTTTGGAGATGGGCGGCTGCATCGTCGCCCTCGCCGTCCTGTGCCGGTACGTGATTTTGGAGCATGACCCGACTTCCGGGCACGCGAGGGTCCGGTTGCGGGACGGGTAGTGCTGGATTTCGCTTGCAGTGGCTCCCCCTCCGGACAGGTCCGTGGGGCGGAGCCGCTTTCTCCCCTCCGCTGGAGGGGGGCTTGCCCACGGGCCGAGCCCGGCCGCTGGATCCTCAGCCAGCCGACGCGGCAGTAGAGCGGTCGGCGACCGGATAGTCCTTGAGCCTGATGGCCTGTCCTCGGACACTTTCCGGCATGCCCGCGGCGATCATGTCGAGCATCTCCTGGGTCGGTGTGCCCATGAAGAAGTGCTTGGCCCCCTCCCGGCCGGCCTGCTGGTGTTCACTGACGTAAGCACGCATCTGCTGCTCGTACGCCGCGTACGCCGCAGTGTGCTCACCGCCGGCCGCCGCGAGTTCCCCGGCCAGGATGTAGGCGCCGATCAGGGCCTGTGAGGTGCCCCGGCCCGAGGTCGGCGCCGCGCAGTAGCCCGCGTCACCCAGCAGGACCACCCGGCCCTTGGACCAGCGTTCCATCTCCACCTGGGCGTTGGCGTCGAAGTAGAAGTCCTGCGCGTCGGCGGCTTCCCGCAGCAGTCGCGGCACCTGCCAGCCGTCGTCGGCGAACCGCTCGGCCACGATGCGCTTGTGCTCCGCGACATCGCGCCGGTCGTACTCCAGCGGATCGGAGGCGAAGTGCAGTGCGGCCCTGGCCTCGGTGTTGTGGCGGGCGCTGAAGATGTTGGCCGCCTTGCCCGGCACGCTGTAGAGCTGGCCGGTGTTCGTCAGCCCGAGGTAGTTGTCCAGGCTGAAGATGGCGGTGTAGATGCCCAGGTGGCGGATGAACTGCTCCTCGGGGCCGAACGTGAGGGCGCGGGTGCGCGAGTGCAGCCCGTCGGCGCCCACCACCAGGTCGAAGGTGCGGGGCTCGCCGCGTTCGAACGTCACGTGCACGCCGGTCTCGTCCTCTTCCAGACTCGCGATGGAGTCGCCGAAGACGTACTCGACGTCGTCACGGGTGGCCTCGTAGAGGATGCGGGTCAGATCGCCCTTGAGGATCTCCAGGTCGCCCGCGAAGACCACCGCCGGGAGGGTGGCGTACTGCTTGCCGTCCCCGTCCATCAGCGCCGCATCACTCATCTCGGTGTCGAGAGCGCGTACTTGATCCAGGATGCCCATCCGGTCGAGGACGTCGAGAGCCTCACCGCGGAAGTCGACTGCGTACCCGCCGTCGCGTACCTGCTCCGCTCGCTCCACCACGGTGGGGGTGAAGCCGTGGCGGCGCAGCCAGTAGGCGAGGGCGGGACCGGCGACGCTGGCACCAGAGATGAGGATGTTCATGGGAAGCTCCTGTACGTCGTTGTGATGTGTACAACGTACGGACATAAAATCCATGCAGGGAAGGGGTCTTGAGCGAAAAGCGTGCTAGCTCGCTAGAGTTGGTGTGCTAGCACACTGCCGATATGCAGAGGGAGCGTCATGCCCGAGCAGCCGCCCTACGCCCGGATCGCCGCCGAGATCCGACGGCGGATCGAGACGGGCGAACTGCGCCCCGGGGAACGGGTTCCGTCAACCCGTCAGATCGCCCTGCGCTGGGGCGTGGCCACCGCCACGGCCACCAAGGCGCTGAGCGCACTGCGCCAGGACGGGCTGGTACGTGCTGTGCCGGGAGTCGGAACGGTGGTCAGTCCGTCGTCCGCCTCCGTGCCGAGGCCCAGCCGCTCCGGACGGAACGCTGCCCGCACCGCCGGCGCGGACACCCCCGACGAAGCCGTCCGCGCGGGCATCGTGCGTGCCGCGATCCGGATCGCCGACACCGAGGGGCTGACCGCGCTGACCATGAGGCGCATCGCCACCGAGCAGGACGTGGCCACGATGTCGCTCTACCGGCATGTGCGGAACAAGGACGAACTCGTCGCCCTCATGGCCGACGCGGCCTTCGCGGAAGAACCGCTGCCCGAGCCGCAGGAAGGGTGGCGCGCCCAGCTCGAGCACTGCGCCCGGACCCAATGGAAGCTCTACCGCGCCCATCCGTGGCTCGCCCGGACCATGAGTCTCAGCAGACCCGTGCTGGCACCCAACGGCATGCTGCACATCGACAGGGCGCTGCGCGCGCTCGACGGGCACGGCCTCGACGACAACGCCATGTTGCACACGGCCATCACCCTGTTCGGCTACGTGCGCGGCACGGCCGCCGACTTGGAAGCAGAGGTGCAGGCCAGCCGGGACACCGGCATCAGCGGCGAGGAATGGCTGGAGGACCAGGAGGAGGCGATGAACGCCCTGCTGGCCGGAGGCGCACTCCCGGCCTTCGCTGCCATCAGGCGAAGGCCCGGCGTCGACATCAGCGTGCAGTCGCTCTTCGAGTACGGCCTTGGGCGGCTGCTCGACGGTGTGGCGCTCCTCATCACGAACAGCGAGGCAACCGGCTCCTCCTCGTGAGGCGGTGGCTCGCCAACGGCCGCTCAAGGATCCGTTGGCGCAGCAGCAAGAGCGCGGTGCCGAACGACGGGTACTCAAAGGCTCGATCGACTCGCCGCGACCGCCGCCACCCAGCTGTAGCGCGTCTGTGCGGCCGCCGCCGCGCGGACGCGGCAGCGGCCGGGGGCGCGAGGTACCGGGGCTCCCCCTCGACCGGCCCTCGCGCGAGGTGCCCTCCGGGCGGCGGGGGCTGCGGGAGTAGCCTCGCTGGCCGTCACGCCCCGGTGGGCGGCGGCTGGAGCTGCGTTGTCGGTGATACGGCTCCAGCCGGTCTCGTGAAAGCGTGAAGTCTGTCACGGCTCGGGGGCTGGGAGCCCGGGGCCAGGGCGTGAGCCCGGCCCTCGCCAGCAAGATGCCCGCAGCCGCCCGCGGGGAAACGGACCGCTGCCTGCGGGGCGGCGCAGTCTGCTCCCGCCGCTCATAGGGCCGTATCCGTCAGGGCCGTCGTGAGCCGCCGTCGGGGTCGTCCAGGCGTAGTTGACGGGCAAGGATGGCGCGGGCGGTTTCCAGAAGGGGGCGGTCGTGGCCGAAGGCGTAGCCGCGGAGTCTGAGCAGGACCTGGGCGCAGGTGATGCCCAGTTGGGCGGAGAGCATGCCGGTGGCCTGGTGGACCTCGCTGAAGCGCAGGCCGGGGTCGTCGAGGAGCAGGGCGGCGGGGGCGCCGGGCCGGGCGGTCAGGCCGATGAGGAGTTGGGCGAGTGCGTCGGCGAGGCCGAGGGCGTCGGTGAGCTGCTCGCGGGTCATCGGGCCGGGGGTGGTGCGGTGGCCGGTCAGCACGCCCAGCGCGATGATCCCGATGCGCAGGGGGAAGGCGAACACGGCGTGCACCCCCAGGTTGTTGATGGCGGTGGGCAGGCCGGGCCAGCGGGAGGGGGAGAGCTGGGCGAGGTCGGGGGCCAGCACCATGATTCCGTACTGGGCGGTGTCCAGGCTGGGGCCCTGGCCCTGGACCAGTTGCAGTTCCTCCAGGGCCTCGGTGTGCTCGCCGTGGAACTGCAGGGTGGTGATCGAACAGACCAAGGGATACCGGCCGAGCACAAGGGTGTCGACGTGGAGCAGGCTGCCTTCACCGCGCTGTGCAACTACGCTGGGCTCCCACAACCGCCGCGTGTCGTACGTGGTTCGCGTCTCATCGACAACTCCGGATCCTCCACGCCGACCTGGGTTCTGACCGGCCCACAGCTCATCGGCCCCGTCGGCCCATTTCCAAGCCGCCGACACGACACACAGGAAAGCGACACACGATGATGTACGACCAGGCACGTGCTCAGCAGCCGCCGGACAAAGTCCGGGGCTCTACCGAACGCCGAGCTCCGGGCCCGGAGCCGCTTCTTACGTCGGGCGAACGCGACCGGCTCGCCCTGCGATTGCAAGAGGCCGTCAACAACTTCGCCGGCAGCCCTCTCGAGGCACTGGAAGAAGCTGAGGGCACCTTCGATGAAGTCACCGCCCAGCTCATGAGCGCTCTCGCGGAACACCGGCGCGCCCTCCACGAGGGCTGGCAGGGCCACGACCCCGAAACGCAGTCGAACGAACTCCGTCAAACGATGCGGCAGTACCGAGAGATCACACAGCGGCTGCTGCGCACCTGAGACACCTCCTCTTCTCGCCACTGGGAGTTCACCTACGACGGGCGGCGATGCGGTCCGTAGCGGGCCAGCGCACGTCCCGTACCCAGCCCTGGCGTTCGAGGAGGCGGATGACGGCGGCGGAGGGGTCGATCTGGCCGCGGTCGACTCCGTGGCGGGCGCTGGTGGGGTCGGCGTGGTGGAGGTTGTGCCAGCTCTCACCGAAGGAGAGCAGGGCCAGGGGCCACAGGTTGGTGGCCCGGTCATGGCGCCGGGTCCGGGGTTCCCCGCTGTCAGCGCGGCGACACATCCGCCCGTACGGCATCGGCCAGAGCCCGGCCGTTAGCGCGCGAACCCCGGGCGTTGGGGTGCAGGGGGAACGCGTCGCTGGTGGAGACGGCGCCCTCGATGTAACGGTCGGCCGCGGGGGCGCAGGAGTCGTGGTCGGTGCCCAGGTCGTCGGTGTCGACGAACGTGGCCCCGTGCCGGGCGGCCGTGGTGCGCAGTACCCGGCCGAGCTGATTGATCTTCGCTTGGATGTAGTCGGCGTCCTGGCCCCAGTAGGGCTGGACGGGGAAGCAGCCGCCCGTACGGAAGTACTTGCCGTAGCCGACGACGAACACCTCAGCGTTCGGGGCGCGTTGGCGGACGGTGTCGAGGACGACGTCGAACTTGGGGGCCCAGGCGTCGATGGCCGTGCCGTAGCGGTCGGTGCCGCCTTGGGTGTAGGTGGCCGCGCAGCTCTTGCCGAGCGGCTTGGGCAGCAGGTTGAGACAGTCGGAGGGGAGGCTGGACAGCGCGTTGTCGTTGGCGCCGATGGTGATGCTGACGAGGTCGGTTCCGGCGGAGAGCGCGTCGTACTGGGGCGCGGTGCCGGGGTGCTGCGAAGCGGTGAAGTCGTCGGCGGTGGCGCCGGAGCAGCTGACGTCGGTCAGGTCGGCGCCGAGCGCCCCGGCGGCGATGTGCGGGTAGTCGGCGAGCGAGCGGACGCACTTGGGGTCGGCGGGGTCGGCCGGGCGGACCAGCGGGGCGGCGGCGAAGGAGTCGCCGAGTGCCACGTACTGGAGGCGGTCCTTCTCCGCCGCGGTGGCGGTCGGTGCCGCGGCGGCGGTTCCGCAGAGCAGGGAGGTGACCAGCAGGGCGCGCAGAGGTGTTCTCATGGGGATGTCCCTTTCATGGCTGGGCGGGTGATGGGGCGTCAGAGTGTGGGCTCGTGCGAGTGCGTGGGCATGCCGGTGCGTGCTTGGGCGAAGGCGATGATGGTGGTACGGGGGCTGCGGCCCTAGGACCACAGGCGGCGTTCGCGCTCCCGGGGCGCGAGCACGACGCGGGCGCCGTCGGCTGCGTACGTCATGACGGGCCGCTCGGTGCTCCACTGCGGCCAGCCGGGGTCGCCGCCGCACGCGAAGGCGACCCACGCGCGGTGCATCGCCTCGGCCAGGTGGCGCGGCGCCGTCTCGCCCGCGAGGAGCAGGCTGTCGGGTGTGTCGAGGGTGTCGAAGACGAAGCCGATCTCCAGGGCGTGGCAGGCGCCGAGGCCGTGCTGGGGGGACGGCCAGGCGAACTCGTAGACGAAGGTCCGGCCGGGGCGGTCCACGCGGGCGTCGGCGAGGCGGTTGAGGGGGATGCGCAGCACCTTGTCGGTGACCATGGCGCCGAGGATCTCGCCGGGCGACGCGCCGGGCCTGGTGGCGCGGTAGACGCCGGGGGCCCTGAGGGGTGCACGGTCCTTGAGGACGGCGGCCCACAGGGTGGCCCTGCCGATGCGGTCGACGAGGCCGCTGGGAACGAACCACAGCCGGTACTCGTCGGTGTTGCCGCCCATCAGGACGTCGATGCCGTCGGCGGCGCCCCGGGCGAGCGCGGTGGCGGGGTCCTCGGGCAGAACGTCGCCGTCGACGACGAGGTGGAAGCCGCGGCCTCCGGTCAGCGGGGTGCCTCCCGCGGTGGCGGCCCGCTGGGCGGCGAGCAGCCGGGCACGGTCGACACGGGCGAAGTCCGCCGCGGTGGCCGGGACTTCGAGGTGCTCGGCGACGGCTTTCGTGGTGCGCGCCGCCTCCGCCCGGTCGACGGCCGTGGGAGCTCCGCTCTGCAGAACCGCCCGCCGGAAGAGGCCCTTGGCGTGCGGGCTCGCGAGCAGCGCCGCGATGCTGATGGCGCCGGCGGACTCGCCGAAGACGGTGACGTTGTCCGGGTCGCCGCCGAAGGCACCGATGTTGTCGCGCACCCAGGCGAGTGCGGCGATCTGATCGCGCAGGCCGAGGTTGGCGGGGGCGTCGGGAAAGACGCCGAACCCTTCGATGCCCAGGCGATAGTTGAGCGAGACCAGGACGACGCCGTCGCGGGCGAAGGCCCGGCCGTCGTAACTGGACACGGCGGACGAGCCGTTGCGCAGGGCGCCGCCGTGGATCCACACCATGACCGGGCGGGCGCCGTCGCCGGGCGCTGGGGTCCAGACGTTGAGGTTGAGGCAGGCGTCGCCGGGGACGTCCGGGTCGGGCAGGAGCGCGTCCAGGGGCGGCGCGTAGGGATTCTTGGGGGCGGTGGGCCCGTAGCCGCCGGCCTCCAGGACGCCCTCCCAGGGTGGTACGGACGCCGGGGGAGCGAACCGCAGGGGGCCGACGGGCGCCGCGGCGTACGGGATGCCGCGGAAGACGGCGATGCCGTCCTGGACGGTGCCGCGTACCGGGCCGCAGGCGGTGTCGACGACGCTCATGCGCAGGACTCCTTCAGCTCGCGCTTGAGGACCTTGCCGCTCGGCCCGAGCGGCAGATGGTCCAACAGCCGCACGACACGCGGGTACTTGTGTCTGCCGAGATGCTCGCGCGCCCACGCGACGATGTCCTCGGGCGCGTCGGTGGCGCCGGGGCGCAGGACGACGGCAGCGCAGATCTCCTCGCCCCTGGTCTCGTCGGGCAGGCCCAGGACGCTGACCTGGGCGACGGAGGGATGGCGGGCCAGGGTCTCCTCGACCTCGCGCGGGTAGACGTTGAAGCCGCCGCGGATGATGAGGTCCTTCTTGCGGTCGACGATGCTCAGATAGCCGTCGGCGTCGTGCACGCCGAGGTCGCCGGTGCGGAACCAGCCGTCGACGACGGCGGCCGCGGTCGCCGCCGGGTCGTCGAGATACCCGGCGAAGATGTTGTGGCCGCGCAGTACGACCTCGCCCACGTCGCCGGGCGCGAGGAACACGATCCGGTCGTCGGCCTCCGCGTCGGCGACGGCGGCTTCGACGCCCCAGATGGGGTGCCCGACGGTGCCGGGGCGGCGGCCGGTGGCGAGCTGGTTGAACAGGGCGGCCGGTGAGGTCTCGGTGAGCCCGTAGCCCTCCAGGACGACGGTGCCGAAGGCGGCCTCGAAGCGTTCGAGCAGCGCGGTGGGCAGGGCCGCTCCGCCCGAGACGGCCATGCGCAGGCCGCCGGGACGGTCCGCGCCGTGCTCCACGGTCTCGGTCAGGGCGTGGTACATGGTGGGCACGCCCATGAAGACACTCACGCCTTCGGCTGCCATCAGGTCCAGTGCGCCGGGGCCGGTGAAGCGGGCACACAGGACGAGGGCGGAACCGGCGCGCAGGGCGGCGTTCATGGCGCAGGACTGGCCGAAGCTGTGGAAGAGCGGCAGGCAGCCGAGGACCACGTCATCAGGGGTGAGGGCGAACAGGTCCTGGGCGCAGACGCTCGCGTTCATCACCAGGTTGCCGTGGGTGAGCAGCGCGCCCTTGGGCCTGCCGGTGGTGCCGCTGGTGTACAGGATCACGGCGGTGTCCTCCGCCTCGCGGGGCTCGACGCTCTCCAGGGGCTCGCCGTCGGTGCTCACGTGCAGTACGTCGATGCCGACCTCGGTCGCCGCCGTCTTCGCGACGGCTTCGAGGGGCCCGGCGGTGATGATCGCGCGGCAGTCGCTGTGCCGCAGCACGTAGGCCACTTCGTCGGCGACGAGCAGGGCGTGTACGGGGACGACCGTGCCGCCGGCCGCGAGGACCGCGTAGTAGGCGCGCGGGAAGTCGGTGGTGTTGGGCAGCAGCAGGGCGACCCGGACCCCCGGACCGACGCCCTGGGCGCGCAGCCGGGCCGCGAAGCGCAGGACGTCGAGCCACAGCGCGCGGTAGGAGACGCGGACGTCGCCGTCGATCACCGCGGTCCGGCCCGGATGGCGGACGGCGGATTCCTTGAGGATGCTGGCGACGCTCAACTGCACGGTTGCTCCCTTGCGCGTACGAACGGTGGTGTCCGACGGCCTCAGCTTCTGGCACCCCGCCGTCGCGGGGCCATGTGCAAGGGCCCAACGTCACCGTGCGTACGGTGGGCAGCGGCACCGCACCCCACTGGTCGCCCGCTGCCGGTTCAGTGCGCGAGCTCCAGGGCCCGCAGGGCGAGCGCCCAGCCGAGCCGGGCCTCACCGGAGTCGGCGGGCCAGCCGGTGAGTTCGGCGACGCGGCTGATGCGGTTGAGGATCGTGTTGCGGTGGCAGAACAGGCGCGTGGCGGCGGCGGACGCGGAACAGCCCGAGTCGAGCCAGACGCCCAACGTCTCCAGGAGCACCGGGCACTCGGCCCCGCTGCGCAGAACGCCATCGAGGTAGCGGGTCGCAAGCCGGTCGGCGATCTCCGGCTCCGCGCCGAGCGCGGCGTGCACCAGGCGCTCGTCCAGCGAGGCGACTTCGCCGCTGCCCGGCGGGAGGGTGTCGAGGGCGCGCCGGGCCAGGCGCAGCCCCTGGGCGGCGGCGGGCAACTCCTCGAAGGGCGGCGATATCCCGGCCCGGCAGACACCCTGGCCGCGCAGCACGTCGGCCAGCGGGGCGCAATCGGCCGCCCTGACCCGCACCAGGCCCGCGACCGTCTCCGCGCGGGGCCGCCAGAACGACCACATGCCCAGGGACTCGAGCGCCGGGCCGGGGTCGGGCGGGGAGGCCGGATCCAGGTCGTCCTGGGCGATGACGACGACCACGTACCGGCCCTGCCGGGGCACCCCCAGGGCCGTGGCCGCAGCGGAGGCCACGGCGGGGTCGCCGCCCCGGCCGTCCAGGAGCGCCTCGAAGAGGGCGCCGCGCCGGGACGCCTCGCGGTGCACGAGCTCAAGGGTGCGCAGCCGGTAGGCGTCGGCCATCGCGGAGGAGAACCGGTCGATGGTCTCCCACACCGCGCCGGCCATGTCGCCCACCAGGTGCTGCTGGGCGGGCGAGCGATCGCGCATCCAGTCGGCCATCGCCTGCCACAGCACGCGTCCGCCGCGCCGGTAGGCACGCAGGACCGTGTCAAGGGCCATGCCCTGCTCGGCGCGCAGCCGCCCGTTCTCGGCCGCGACCGCCTCGAAGCGGTGATCGCTGGCCATTCCGCCGAACTCGTCCAGGGCCAGCTCCATGTTGCCGCGCAGGACGAGCCGCAGATCCTCGTGCGAGACCGGGCGACCGCTCGCGTACGTCGAACTGTGGGCGCAGATGTCGGCCGCCAGCCTGTCGACGAGCCGGTCGATGTCCTCGACCAGGGTCAGGGCCAGCTCGCGGCGCAGCGCCAGCTCCTCGTTCGTGGCGGCGTTCACGGCGTCGTGCATGGCTGAAGGATAAGCACGCGCCGCGGTGGCTGAAATCGTGCGATGGCCCAAGCCGTCCGATCAGGCAGTGGGCAGCCGCACAGCGCGGCCCCCCGGCGCACCGGTCCCGAAAGCGAGGGAAGCGGTGCACCGAGGGGCGTAGGGGCGGTCGGCGCCGGTGCTCAGTCGGCGATCGCCGGGACCCGGCCCGGCAGCACCCCGTCCTCGCGGCCCACGGTCCGCTTGAGGAGCGTGGCCAGGGCGATTCCGGCCAGGCCCGCGATGACGACGAAGACGAACGGGGTGCGCTCGCTGCCGGTGCGGCCCTCGATCAGGCCGAACACCATCGGGCCGAAGAAGCCGCCGAGTAGCCCGATGGTGTTGATGAAGGCCAGTCCCACGGCGGCCATCAGGCCCGACATCCGTGACATCGCCACGGACCAGAACAGCGGCAGCGTGCCGGTCAGGAAGAAGTTGGCGGCGAAGAGCAGCGCGTAGCGGGCCCCCACGGAGTCGGTGGGCAGATAGGCGCCCATGGCGGCCGTCCCGGCGACGGCGCACAGCACGATCAGCCCCGTGTCGTTGCCGATGCGGCCGTGCAGCCAGGGGAAGAACAGGACCCCGGCGAGGATGGCGACGCCCATACTGCCGGTGACGAGCCCGATGTTGAGGGAGCCCTCGACGCCGAGCCCTTCCACGATGGACGGCAAGTTGAAACCGATGGCCGAGGTGACGAGCTGGTTGACGAAGTACGTGCCGGCGAGCAGCAGCACCACCGGGCGACCGAAGGCCAGCTTGAAGTTGCCGCGCAGGCGGTGCGGCGAGGGCTCACCGGCGGCGGCGCGCTCCGAGAGGGCGGTGGCCTCCTCCGGCGAGAGCCAGCGCGCGTCCTGCGGGCGGTTGGGCAGGGCGATCCAGACCACGATGCCGACGCCGACGGTCACCAGGCCCTCGACCAGGAACATCCACTGCCATCCCTGGAATCCGGCGACGCCGTCCAGGGCCATGAGTCCCCCGCCGGCCGGGGCGCCCAGGATCGTCGCGGCCGCGGGCGCGGTGTAGATGAGGCCGACGACGGTGACGCGGTACTGCTGGGAGAACCAGAGGGTGACCGTGTACATCAGCGCCGGGTACAGGCCGGCCTCGGCGGCGCCGAGGGCGAACCGCAGGGCGTAGAAGGAGGTTTCCCCCTGGACGAACATCATGGCGGCCGACACCAGACCCCAGGTGACCGCGATGCGTGCGATCCAGGCACGGGCTCCCACCCGGTAGAGCACCAGGTTGCTCGGGACCTCCAAGAGGGCGTAACTGACGAAGAAGACGCCCGCGCCGAGCCCGTACGCGGCGGCGCTCACGCCGATGTCGGCCTCGAGCTGCGTCTTGGCCAGCGCGACGTTCGTCCGGTCCACGTACGACATGAAGTACGCCAGACCGAGCAGGGGAAGCAGCCGGCGTATCGCCCTGCGGGTCGCGGCCGTGTGAAGCGCTTCGGAGGAAGTGGGCATGGCAGTCCTTCCCGCGGGCGCAAGTGAGCGCAGCAGGCCGTGATGGAGGAGAAGCGGTCCGCACGTCGCCGCTCAGCGGTTGCGGGGGTGCGTCGCTCGTGGACGTTCAGCTTCGGGGACGGCCGAGCGCCCCGGCCATGTGCAGGTGCCCACCATGAGCGGCGGCCGGATGGGCACCGGCACGCCGTCGTCCGTCGCGGGGGAGCTGCCCGGTCGCCGCACGCGCGCCCCGCGTCCCGCCGTGTACGACCTAGCCGTGCCCGCCGAAGCGCGCCGCGACCGCCTGCTCCAGGGACAGGCCGCTCGCTTCGTCCTCCGGTTCGAGGAAAGCGTGGATCACGGCGAGGGTGAGGGTGCCGGTCAGGGAGCGTTGGCGGGCGTCGTCGACGACACCGGAGGCCGGGTCGCCGAGGGCGCGCAGCGTCACGCCGTCATTGGCGGCGGAGAGCGCGTCGGCCAGGTCGTCGAGCGTGAGCCCCTGACGCAGGCGCAGACCGCGCTCCCGCAGGACGGCGGCGTACAGCTCCTTCCACGAGCCCAGGTAGTCGGCGTAGATGCCCGAGGTGATCCGTGCGATCTCCTCGTCGGCGTCGGCCACCGTCATGAGGGCGAGGCCGAGTCGTACGGAGGGCAAGTCCATGCCCTCCGTGGTGTGCCGGTGGGCGATGTCGTGGACGGCGCGCACGAAGTCGCGGCCGTCGCGCCCGTGCACGAGCCGCCTGGTGTTCGCCGCACGCTGCGTGCGGAACTCCGGGCGGTAGTTCTCCTTCCACACGGCGAAGTTGATCAGATCGACGATGAAGTTCGAGTACGGCGTCCAACGGTCCCGCAGCAGCCCCGCGCCGTCGCCGTGGCGGTCGAAGGGGCCGGCGTTGTGGCCGAACGCCTCGCCCACGCAGCGCTGCGACAACGGGCCCAGCAGCAGACTCTTGCTCGTGACCGGCCGCTCGGCACACGGACCGAAGTGCTGTTCCAGCAGCCGCATTCCGGCGGCCAGGAGGGACGCCGTCACGCGGTGGTTCGCGAGCCGGGCGCGGCCCCAGGCGGTACGTCGGTTGAGGCGCGGCAGGATCCCTGACAGGTCCTGGTCGTACGGGAAGGGCAGGTCCCGCTTCCTGCGGTGCGTGCGCGGCTCGCGCCGGTCGTCCAGGTCATCGCTGCCGTCCCTGTCGTCCCTGGTCTTCATGCGCGCATGCTCGCCGCAGCGGTGACGGCCAACAACCCCTCAGGCGCGTGGAGGTGGCCGCATTCGCGGGGAGGGGGCCGGGGTCCCACTCGCGCCCACACAACTCCACGCTCCTGCGGGGCATCGAATCGCGGGTCCAGGGCGGTAGACCGGGCAGCTCCCCTTCCCTCTTCCAGAAGGACGGTCGACATGCCTTTCTCCAGTACCGGCCTCGCTCTGTTGCTCCTGGCCTGCGCCGCCGCGAGCCACGCCCTGCTGCGGCTGCTTCTCGGGCTGCTCGCCGCGCACGCCACGCGCAAGGCCCTCAGCCAGTCGGACGTGCCCCAGGACGGGTCGGAAGCGGCGGAGCGACTCCGCGCCCACCGCCTCGCGGTCCTGCTCACCCTTCTGAACGGTCTCCGGAGGAGTAATGGTCACATCGAGTGATCCACCGCCGATGTCGAACCCTTAACCCTCACCCTGAACCTCAGCTTCAGTCTTGCCCGGGTCCAGTCCTGTCCGGGCAGAGCATGGTGACGATCCGTTCGAAGCGGGACGTCATCTGCGCGGCGCTCTGCTCGGGGTGGTGGCGCCACCAGGCGACGGCGGCGCTCACCGTCCCGTACCAGAGATGCGTGGCGAGGTCGGCGTCGAGCGGGTCGTCGGCCGGAGCGGCATGGAGGAACTCGGCAACGCCCACCGCACCCAGCCGGTTGAGCTCTCTCCGGTGGACGGTCGCCGCGCTGTGCAGGTCGCCGTCGGTCGGCAGCGTGGAGTCGTACACCAATTCCCAGTCGTGCGGGCGCGACTCGAGTGCGTGGAAGATGGCCCTGAGGGTGCGTGCCGCACGCGTGATGTCGGGTGAGCCCTCCTGCGCGTTCTCCACGGCCGCCACCAGGTGGCTGCCGGCACGCTCCAGACAGGTCAGGTAGAGCCCGTCCTTGGAGCCGAAGTACTCGTAGATCATGGGCTTGGTGATGCCCGCCCGTGCAGCCACCTCCGCGGTCGACCCGCGCGCCCAGCCCTTCCTGCCGAACTCGTCGGCCGCCGCGTCAAGGATCAGCCGCTCCCGGTCCTTTCGCGGCATCCCCTTGGTGCCGACCCCGCGCGTGCCCTTCTCCTGCTTGCCCATGTCCGTACCCTATGCCAAGGTGACCGGCAGGTAACTTACCCTGTGTTCAGATGGGCGGTGCGGGCCATGAAGGGCAAAACGCGTTCGTGGTGGGGCTGGGGAAACACGGAGGACGCGGTCTGCGGATCCGAACGCGAGGAGCTCACCCGCCGCCCTGCCGCCCTGCTGCCGAAGGCCGATCTGACCATCCATGAGGCTCCTCCGATCGAGGCGTTCGGCGTGGGTGCGAGCAGGATCAAGGCGCCGGACTCTCTGGCCGCCATCGTCTCCGCGGACGTGCGCGACCGCCTGGCGCACAGCCACGGGCAGGCCTTTCGCGATGTCGTACGCGCGCTCCTCGGCGCATTGCCCCACGTGCCCGACCTCGTCGTACGCCCGGCCTCGGAAGCCCAGGTCGTCCACGTACTCGACTGGTGCCACGACGCGAACATCGCGGTCATACCCTTCGGCGGCGGCTCCTCGGTGGTGGGCGGCGTCGAACCCCGGGTGGGGGAGCGGTACTCAGGAGTGGTCAGCCTCGACCTCACGTCGATGGACCAGGTGCTCGAAGTCGACCCCACCAGCCGGGCCGCCCTCGTCCAGGCCGGTGTCCTGGGCCCGCACCTGGAGGAGCAACTGCGGCCCCAGGGATACACCCTGCGGTTCTTCCCCCAGTCCTTCGAGTTCTCCAGCCTCGGCGGCTGGCTGGCCACCCGGGCCGGCGGGCACTTCGCCACGCGCCTCACCCACATCGACGACCTCGCAGAATCGCTGCGGGTCGTCACCCCCGCAGGCGTCGTCGAGTCCCGCCGCCTCCCCGGCTCGGGCGCCGGCCCCTCTCCCGACCGCATGTTCCTCGGCTCCGAAGGCTCGCTCGGCGTGATCACCCAGGCCTGGGTGCGCCTGCAGGACCGGCCGCGGTGGCGGGCCGGTGCCTCGGTCTCCTTCGCCCAGTACGACGCGGGCGTGCAGGCGGTGCGCGCGCTGTCCCAGTCGGGCCTCGACCCGGCCAACTGCCGCCTCCTTGACCCCATGGAGGCCCTGATCAACGCGGGCTCCGCGACCGCCGTCCTGGTCCTCGGCTTCGAATCCGCGGACCATCCCGTCGACGCCTGGATGGAGCGCGCGCTGGAGCTCTGCCGCGACCACGGCGGGACCCTGAGCGAACCGCCGCGCCACACCGACAGCTCCGCGAGGATTGTGCGCACCGCCGCCGCCGACACCTGGCGCTCCTCGTTCGTGCGCATGCCGTATCAGCGAGACGCCCTGGCCGCGCAGAGCATGATCGTGGAAACCTTCGAGACGGCCTGCACCTGGGACCGGTTCGACGCCTTGCGCGCGGCCGTGCACGACGCCGCCCAGGACGCCATGCGCCAGGTCGGCGCGGAAGGCGTGGTGACGTGCAGGTTCACCCACGTCTACCCGGACGGCCCCGCGCCGTACTTCGGCATCTACGCCGCGGGCCGGTGGGGCAGGACCGTGGAGCAGTGGGACGAGATCAAGCAAGCCGTCTCCCAGGCGCTCATCACGGCGGGCGCCACCATCACCCACCACCACGCGGTGGGCCGCGACCACCGGCCCTGGTACGACCAGCAACGCCCCGATCTCTTCGCCGCCGCCCTGCAGGCGGGCAAGAAGGTCCTCGACCCGGCCGGGATCCTCAACCCCGGTGCGGTCATTGACCCCTTGCAGACTCCCGGCCGTGCGTAGGCTGCGCCCATGGTCATTCTGGAACCCGCGAGCACGGCTCTCGTCCTGGTCGACTTCATGCCCCGGATCATTGACCTGTCGCTCGGCCCCCGTTCCGGCGCCGAGGCGCTGCACGCCGCCTGCGCTCTGGCCGAACGATTCCGGGCCGGCGGTGCGCCGGTGGTCGCGGTGCGGGTCGAACGGCCCCAGGTCGCCGAGCAGCCCCCAGGCAGCGAACTGCATCAGCGGGTGGCGGCCCTGGCGGACGAGACAGTCGTCAAGGGCACCATCGGCTCGTTCCACCACACCGGCCTGCACGACCTCTTGCAGGGGCGGAAGGTGACGACCCTCGTCCTGGCCGGGATCGCCACCAACATGGGTGTGGAATCAACGGCCCGCACCGCATCCGACCATGGCTACGAGCTGGTCTTCGCGGAGGACGCGATGACCGCTCTCACCTCGGCGGAGCACCAGGCCGCGATCGCCCTGAACCTGCCCCGCTTCGGCCAGGTGGCGTCCAGTGCCGAACTCACGCTGAAGGCCGCGGCGTCCTCCTGAGGCCGAGCCCGGCGTGGGACATGGGGATCGGCGCCCGAAACGTAAGCTGGCAGGTATGCGGACGCGACCTACGCTGACCTGGGAGCCCACCGGCGGCCTGCTGCCGGCCTCGACCGACCTCACGCCAGTCGTCCAGGCGGTGCGCGGCGGCGGGGTCGCGGTACTGAGCGGGGCCGGGCTCTCCACCGAGTCGGGCATCCCGGACTACCGAGGGGAGCACGGCTCCCTGCGCCGGCACACCCCCATGACGTACCAGGAGTTCGTCGGCGCCGAACAGGCCCGGCAGCGGTATTGGGCGCGCAGTCAGCTGGGATGGCGGGCCATGACGCGGGCCCATCCGAACGCCGGTCATCGGGCGGTGACCGCCTTGGCAGAAGCAGGTCTGGTCACCGGTGTGATCACACAGAACGTCGACGGTCTCCAGCAGTCCGCCGGGGCCCGGGACGTCATCGAACTCCACGGGAGCCTGAACCGGGTTATCTGCCTGTTCTGCGGGCAAGGCAGTACCCGTGCGGAGCTCGACCAACGGCTGCGTGCAGCCAATCCGGGGTTCGAGGCCGCCGCCGAGCGCTACCGCGCGGCGCGGGTCAATCCGGACGGTGACGTGGAACTGCCGGATGAGGCGGTTCGCGAGTTCCGGGTGGTGGCGTGCTCGGCCTGTGGCGACGGAGTGCTCAAGCCGGACGTCGTCTTCTTCGGAGAGAACGTTCCCCTCGAGAGGGTCGCGGCGTGTCGGCGCCTTGTGGAGGAGGCCGCCGTCCTGCTCGTGCTCGGATCCTCCCTCACCGTCATGTCCGGGCTGCGTTTCGTGCGCCAGGCGGCGGAGTCCGGCACGCCGGTCCTGATCGTCAACCAGGGCCCGACCCGGGGCGACCGCTGGGCCACCTTGCGGGTCGAACTGCCCCTCGGGGAGGCGCTGGGCGCCTTGGTGGCGCGAGTCGGTTCCTGAGAGTCCTCAGGGCGAAAGACCGGCGGCCCGCTGGCAGCACGGCATGTGACGTCAGTCGGCCGAGCCCCCGGGTGCATGCAGCGTCCGGCGAACCGCGTTGCGGAGCCAGTGATGGCCTCCGTCGGCGGCATGGCGAGGGTGCCAGGCCATGCCGATGGTCAGCGGCGGCAGTGGCAACGGGATGTCGAGGAGGCGAAGGCCCAGGGTGGTGGCGGGGTCGGTCAAGGGCGAGGGCGCGGCGCCGGGGGGTGCGGTGGGGATGAGGCAGACGATGTCGCTGCTGGCGGCGAGGGTCATCGCCGCCATGTGGCTGGGCAGGACGACGGCGACTCGCCGACGGAGGTTCCGCTCGGCCAGAGCTGTGTCCAGGGGACCGGTGAACCGGCCGCGGCGGCTCACCACCACGTGATCTGCGGCGGCCAGCCGCTCCGGGGTGAGCGTCCCTTCGGTGAGGGGGTGGCCGGGCCGGACGGCCGCCGCCATCCGTAGGGTGACCAGTTCCTCGATCCGGGTCTCGGGGTCCACGTGATCGATGGACCCGATCTCCAGGTCGATCCGGCCGTCGCGCAGAGCCGGCCCGGCTTCCAGATCCTCGGCCCGGAACCGGAACGAAATCCTCGGCGCCTCCTGCTGGGCCAGCCGCAGCATCCCCGGGGCCAGCGCCGCGCCGATCAAGTCGGCCGCCTGGAGGGTGAAAGTGCTGCGCAGGACGGCGGGATCGACGCCGGCGCCAGGAGCCAGCAGCGCTCCCAGACGGTGCACCACCGCAGCCGTCTCTTCGCGCAGAGCCTGGGCCCGGGGCGTGGGGACCATGGTCTGGCCGGCCCGGACCAGCAGCGGGTCCTGGAGGATGCGCCGCAGCCGGGCGAGGGTGCGGCTCATGGCGGCGGGCGACGTGTGCAGGCGGGCAGCGGCGCGAGTGACGCTCTGCTCGGTCAGCAAAGCGTCCAGCGCGACGGCGAGATTGGCGTCGATGACAGGCTCTGTACTGCTGCTCATGGGCGTTATTCCATTTCAGGCAATGATTCCGTGCTCAAGTTCCCATTGTGGCAATACCTCGGGTCTCCGCAGGATGGGGGTCGTACCGATCCAGCACAACCCACGAGGATTCCATGATCGTCATCACCGCCCCCACCGGGAACATCGGCCGTCAACTGCTGCCCCTGCTCCTGGAATCCGCCCCCGCCCACAACGAGGAACTGCGCGTGGTCGTACGTGACCCCGCCCGGCTGCCCGACGCGGTGCGCGACCGCGCCGAGGTGATCACCGGCTCGCACGGCGACGCCGAGGTCGTCGACCGCGCCTTCGAGGGCGCCGACGCCGTGTTCTGGCTCGTCCCCCCGGACGCGTCCCAGACCCCCGAGGACGCCTACTGCGGCTTCACCCGGCCCGCCGCGAAGGCCCTCGTCGCCCACGGCGTCGGCCACGTCGTCGGCGTCTCCGCGCTCGGCCACGGCACCCCGCTCGCCCACCGCGCCGGACTCGTCACCGCATCCCTCGCGATGGACGACCTCATCACCGACACCGGTGTGGCCTACCGTGCCCTGGCCAACCCGTCCTTCTTCGACAACCTTCTCGAGGACGCGGACACGATCCGGGAGACGGGCGTCTTCACCGACGCCGTCGACGCCAACCGCAAGGCCCCCCTCGTCGCCGTCGCCGACATCGCGGCGGCCGCCGCCGACCTGCTGCTCAACCGCTCATGGTCCGGCAGCGACAGCGTCCCCGTCCTCGGCCCCGAGGACCTTTCCCCCAACGACCTGGCCCGCATCATGACCGAACAGCTCGGTCGGCCCGTCCGCTACGCACGCCAGCCGCTCGACGAGCTGCACACCGCCCTCGTCGGCTACGGCCTCAACAAGGCGTTCGCCCAGGGCATCGTCGACATGAAGAGGGCCAAGAACGAGGGCCTCGACGCGGGCGTCACCCGCACGCCGGCCACCGGTTCCCCCACCACCTTCGAGCACTGGTGCGCCCAGACCCTCAAGCCCGCAGTCCTCTCGGAAGGCACCCGCAATGACCGCTGATAAAACCACACCGCCGGTCACGGCGTTCATGCTCGTCAAGACCACACCTGAGTGGCTCGCCATGACCCCGCAGGAACGCGTGGACGCCTTTACGACCCAGGTCGTCCCCGCGATCAAGGCCAAGACCACCGGCGTCCGCTCGCGCTTCTACGACACGGAGTTCTACTCCACCCGCGTCACCGACGTCTGGGTCTGGGAAGCCGACGATCACGGCGCCTACCAGCTCCTCATCGACGCACTGCGCGAAACCCCTTTCTGGGACCGCTACTTCACGGTGGTTGACCTTCTCGTAGGCGCCGAGAACGGCTACGCCAGCACCTACGGCGTCGAGGCAGTCACCAGCATCTCGACCTGACGCACCCCCTGTCCTGACACGCCACCGCACGTGTGACGCCGAATGTCCCCGGGCCTCAACTGGCCTGGGGACATCGGCATATAGGGCGGCCTCGCGCGCAACCGGCTGTCACGTGTACACGCCTCGGACCTACCTGTCATGCGATGCCGCCGCTACTCATCAGGAGCTGACCGTTGATCCACTCGCCCTCCCTGGAGCACAGGAAGTCGACGAGGTGCGCGGTGTCCTGCGGAGTCCCCAGCCGGCCGAGCGGGGTGCTGCGGAGGCACTGCTCCCGCACTTCCTCCGGCATCCAACCGGTGTCGATCGGCCCGGGATTGATCGCGTTGGCGGTCACGCCGAGGTGGGCGAGTTCGTGCGTGGCGGCCAGGGTGATGCGATCCAGGGCCCCTTTGCTCGCTCCATAGGGCAGGTTGCCGGCGGTGTGGTCGCTGGTGAGGGTGATGATCCGGCCGGTTCCCCGTTCTGCGGCGAAGCGGCGTCCGAACTCGCGGATGAGCAGCCAGCCGGCACGCGCGTTGACGGCGAAGTGCCGGTCGAAACTCTCGACGGTGGTGTCAAGGAGTCCGGAGTCGACGGATTCGCAGTGGCTCATCACCAGTGCGGTGACGCTGCCCAGCCGTTCTTCGACCTCGTCGAAGACGCGTGCCGGGGTGTCCGGGTCGGCGAGATCCGCCTCGATGGCGATGCTGGACGCACCCTGCTCGGCCAGCAGTTGGCCGATCGCTCCGGTCGCGCCGGGCTCGCTGCCCCAGCTCATACGGTCGTCATAGGGGCTCCAGTAGGTGAAAGCGATGTCCCATCCAGATGAGGCGAGCCGACGGGCGATACCGGCGCCGATTCCGACGGTGCGGCCCACGCCGGTGATCAGGGCGATCGGGCGGTCGGCGTGAGGGCCCTGCCCGTGGGTGGACTGGTCATGATCGGTGTTCGTCGTCACGGTCCAAAATGGTTCCCGAACGCCAACAGAGCGTCAATCGGTTTCCTGCGACGTCGCGCAAGGCAGTCCACCCGGGCCCACGATCGAGACCCGACCTACTCGTCCAGGCTGCCGGGACGCGTGGCGGTACGGTCCTGGGGTCGTTCGGACGCACGACGGCACCGGGATGCAACACCGGGGGCAGAGACGGCCGCCGGCGGGTGCTCACGAGGCGCCGTCGAGGACCTCCCGCAGCCGATGCGCGAACTCGTCCGGCTTCCCCGGGTATCCGAACTCGCCGTCGCGGAACCCGCTGCTCGTACGCCTCCCGGACACCGGCCCGCGCGCGCACGGCTGCCGGGCCGCCCGTCCTTACAGGCCGACCCGGCCCTGGAAACTCATCGGCGCGAATGCGCCCTGCCCGTCGGCCTCTTGTGAGGCAAGGTGGGCTGCGACTGTTCTCCGAGCCGCACGGAGTGACCATGGGCGATGCCGTTGAGCGAGTTCAGGTGGCCCGGGCAGTCGAGAAGCACGAGCAGTTGCGCCTCGCCTTCCGGCAGACCTGCGACCGGGCCCGTGCCGCGCGGGCGGATGCCGTGGAGGTGCGGTTACGGGCTCAGCAGATGCGCTGGGAAGCGGAAGCGCAGCGTGAGCGTGAGCGTGAGCGTCCAGGATCAACGCGCCCGCGCGCCTGCCGAGGTGGACGCGGTGGTTGACCCTGGATGGCTTCGGCTGTAGGGGGCGTTTGTCCTCCTCGGCGCGTCAGTGTCCTGAGGGAGGCGTGAGAGCCTGTTCCAAGAGGATCTTCGCGGCCGCGCGGGCGTGCCGGCCGTAGTCCGCCTGGTCCAGCACCATGGCACGGCTGGCTGCTCCGTCCGCGAGGGTCACCAGTTGCTCGGCGAGTGCGGCCGGTTCACGGCAGCCCAGTTCCGCCACCAGGTCCGTGACCAACTGCGCCATCCGGAGCTTCTGTTCACGGGCATAGGCGTGGATCGGATTCTTCGGGTCGGGGAACTCTGCCGCCGCGTCGATGAAGGGACACCCTCGCACCGAGGACGCGTCCGTGGCGGGCTGGTCGAACAAGCGGAGAATCCGCTCGCGAGGGCTGAGGTCGTCGCGGATCAGCACACTCTCCATGGTGTTTCCCGACGAGACCAGCGCGCGCAGGTAGGCGATCGCCAGTTCGTCTCGGGAGTGGAAGTGGACGTAGAGGGTCCGCTTGGAGACCGGTGCCTTCTCCGCGACCTGCTCCATGCCGGTCCCCGTGATTCCTTGTTCCGCGAACAGCCGGGCGGCGGCAGCCAGGATGCGCTCCCTTGCCCCTCGCCCTCCTCGCCGTGTCGTCTCACTCGTCGCGTCCATGAAGAAAGTATACGGTCACGTTTACTTTGCCCGGGGTGCGGGCCTACCATCGATCTCAAGTAAACGAACGCGTTTACTTTGATTGTCGTTGAGGAGCCCCATGAGCTGGTCCGACCACACCGAACTGAGCAGCTACGCGGAGAAGCTGATCCGTGCCCGACGTGCCACGCGCGCGTTCCTGCCCGAGCCCGTGCCCGAGGAGACGATGCGCGCGATGTTCTCGCTGGCGGGAACGGCGCCGTCGAACTCCAACGCGCAGCCGTGGCGGGTGGAGGTCGTCAGTGGCGCGCCGCGCGACCGTCTGGCAGCGTCCCTTCAGGCGGCCCACGCCGCACGGCGCATTTCGGTCGACTTCCCGTACAGCGATGACCTCTACTCGCCGGTTCAGCAGCAGCGGCGTGCCGCCTTCGGCGGTCGGCTCTACGGGACACTGGGCATCGGCTCTGACGACCATGCGGCGCGCGCGGCCTATGACGCCGAGAGCCTGGGGTTCTACGGCGCACCGCATGTCGCGTTCCTCTTCGTCTCCGAACAGGACAACGCGCGGCTGGCTGCCGACGTCGGCGCCTACATGCAGACGCTCCTGCTGGCGATGACCGCGTACGGCGTGGCCAGTTGCCCGCAGGGACTGTTGAGCTTCTACGCGGACGAGGTACGTTCCGAACTCGGCGATACCGCAGGGAAACTACTCGTCGGCATCTCCTTCGGATACGCCGACGCCGCCGCACCGGTCAACCAGATCATCACTGAGCGTGCCACGCTGGGGGAGACCACGGTATTCCACGGCTGACCGAGATTTCGATCTTGAGCGGAAGGAGCCCCATGCTGAAGCAGGTCGCGGAGGGTGTGCTGACCCACCAGAGCGAGTTACTCCAGAACAACTCCGTCGTCGTGGAGGGCAGGGACGGCGTATTGGTCATCGACGCCGGGATCACAGGCGATGAGATGGCCTGTCTGGCGAACGACCTTCGTAAGCTGGCCCAGCCCGTTGTCGCGGGATTCTCCACGCATCCCGATTGGGATCACGTTCTCTGGCATGCCGAACTCGGCGAAGCGCCTCGGTACGGTACGGCCCGCTGTGCGGCCTACATGCAAGATCTGCTGTCCAAACCGGGCTGGAAGGCCCGCGCCGCCGAGGGGCTACCACCGGAAATCGCCGAGGACGTACCGCTGGACCTGTTCGGCCTCATTACGGGTCTGCCTGCTGACACCGCGCAGATTCCCTGGGACGGCCCTAAGGTCCGGATCATTGAGCATCCGGCGCATGCTCAGGGCCACGCGGCGCTGTTGATCGAAGAACGCAGGGTTCTCGTCGCAGGCGACATGCTCTCTGATGTCTTGGTGCCGATGTTCGACGACACCGCCGACCCGATCGGGGACTACCTCGTCGGGCTGCGGCTGCTGGAGGACGTGGCGGACGACGCCGATGTCGTCATCCCCGGGCACGGGTCCGTCGGCAGAAATGATCAGGTACGCGCGAGGATCAATCTGGACCGAGCGTACGTGCACGCTCTGCGTGACGCGCACGCTCCCAGCGACCCACGGATCGGCTCATCGGCCAAGCCCGGCTGGGAGTGGGTGAGCGACTTGCACGAGGGTCAATTCCAGCGCCTCGCCCCAAGAACCTCGCGCGACGGGACACCTGACTAGACATCCGCCTCCACCACAGGCCGCTGGGGAGCCCCCCCCTCTGGACTTGGCCCCCGGTGCGGGCCGCGGGGGAGGGGTTGCCTACCTGGTGCCGTAGAGGTCCTTGCCGACACCGCGGGCGAGCAGCGCCGCCCAGGCGATCACCTTGTCCTTGTCGTGGTGGCTGCCGATGCTGACGATCACACCGCCGACGCGGGCCTCGACGGTGTAGCGCCGCGGGGAGTCGTATTCGCTCTCGGCCCCGTCGTCTCCCGTGACCGCGGTCGACTGCAAGAGCGCCTCATCGCCCACGCCCTCCAGCCGCGCGACCTCGTTGTGGTCCTCGGCGATTCCCGCCTCCGCGTCGTAACCGACCACCGCACAGTGGGAGTAGATGGCGTGCTGGAGCTTGAGGTAACGCTTGGCGTCCGTGCCACGCATGGAGACCAGGGACTGGATCACCTCCACCTCCGGTCCCTCGTCCGGGTCCGTCTTGTCTTGCGGCCGCTTCCACTTGACGGCCGTCTGCTGGGCGCTGGCTCCCCGGTACGCCCCAAGTTCGCGCATGTACGAGGCGAACGGTTCCGCGTCTTCCACCGGCTCGCACTCGTCCCAGTCCAAGGACCGAAGGCCCCAGTCCGTATTGAACTTCCCCTCGTGCAGGCGTCCGGCCTTGACGCCCTTGCCGAAGGTCTCGGAGGGCGCCAGTTGCTGCGCCAGATCGCCGTCGCTGAAGACGCGTCCGGGTTTGGCCGAGCCGTCCACGCCGGGTGCGGAAGGGTCCCCGACGGCCTTCCAGGGTTCGTCGTCGGAGCCTGCGCCGCACCCGGCCGTCAGCACGACAACCGCCACGGCGCACGCCAACCGCCCCTGCCAGCCCACCACTGCGGATCCCCCTAGACCGATCACCCGTACGCGGCTGACACCGTATCCGAGACCACGATGTGGACATACGCGGCGTCGTTCTTGCTGCTCACAGCATGCGCGCCGGCTGGTGGAGGGTGCTGAGGAATGCCCGTACCGCCGCGGCGAAGGGTCCGGGCGCCGTGGTGTACAGCAGGTGATCGGCATCGATCTCGGCCTCCGTCGTGCCGGGGCGACGTCCGATCATCTCCTTGATCTGCTCGGGCGGGACAACGCCCCTGGTGGCGTGGATCAGCAGGGCGGGGCAGCTGGTCGCCGTCCAGTCGCTCCAGTGATCGCCGTGGATCTGTTCCTCCGATTCGTACATCTCCACCGGGTGGAAGGGAAGTCGCCAGGTGTGGTCGGCGTTCTCACGCAGCCGGTCGCTGAAGTGCGGTGCGGCGGGGCCCAGGCCTTCCACGAGCGCTTCTCGCGTGGCCGCCTGGTAGGGCAGGTTCAGCAGGAACGCGAAGGGGTTCCTGCCGTCCAGCCCAAGGGCGGTGGGCCCTTCGGCGTTGACCAGGGCCGTGACGCGCTCGGGGTGACGGGCGGCGAACTGATAGGCGTTGATGCCGCCCAGGGAGTGGCCGAGCAGCACGACGCTGGCCAGCTCCAGATGGTCCAGGAGCGCCTGCAAGTCGGCGAGATAGCCGGCGCGGGAGTAGTCGGCGGCGCGGTCGGATTCGCCCTGTCCGCGCTGGTCGGGTGCGATGACCCGCCACTGGGGTCTCAAGGCCTGCGCGAGAGCGGCAAAGGTGGCCCCTTCGGACAGGTGGCCGTGCAGGGCCACAAGCGGTCGGCCAGGACCGCCGAAGTCGAGGTAGGACAGCCGGCGGCCGTCGATGACGAGTTCGGAACGGGTGGCGTTCATCGCGCTCATGAAGGGACTTCCTGGTTCTGGTGGTGGGAGAGCGGGCTGGCGCGGACCGGCGCACGTCACATCCGGGCCGCCGGTGCGGTGAAGGCGAGCCCGTGACTGGCGGCGATCTCGCCGGGGGCGTGGCCTGTGTGCAGATTGACGGGGTTCCCCTCGACATTCTTGATCTTCAGGGTGGTGCGGATCTGCGTGCAGCCGCCGAGCTGGGCCTTGGTGAGGTGCAGTGTGTTCGTGGCGGTCTGGTGATGCTTGGCGTTGGAAATGTTCCACTTGCCCACGGCCGACTTGATCGGCCCGCCGCACTTGGCCCCGTCGGCGTTCTGTGGCTGCGCCTCGATCCAGGTCTCGGCCCGTGTGCCGCCGTTGGCGGTCGAACCGCCCGGGCAGATGGACGAGCCGGCCACGCAGGTGGTCAGGGCGGCATCCTGGACGACGGTGATGCCGTCGCCGCCGCTGGGGGTGTACGAGTAGCCGAGTGTGGTGTGCGTGGTCCCACGTGAGATCACGGTGGTACGGGCGGGAAGCGTCCAGCGGGCTGCCGACGGATACACGGCGCGCGCCAGCTCCGCTCCAGCGGGGATCCGCATGGTCACGCTGCGCCCGTTCTGAATGATGCTGGAGTAACTGGTCACCGAAAGACGGCAGTTGTACGTACCTGCCGTCTGCGCCGTGAACACCCAGCGCAGCGCGGGCGCCACCGACGTCTCACCCGGCGGCACCTGGTTCGTCGCCCAGTACGCCCCTGCCTCCGTGGAAGCGGGCAGGGTGGTGCCGTCGGAGTTCTTGCAGCGCACGGCCACGGTCGAGCCGATGTTGTCCCCGCTGCCGAGCGGGGTGACGCTGGCGACCGAGAGGTTGCGGGACCACAGATAAGACTTCTGGCCCGCCGCGGCGGTGAACACCATGTCCGTGCCGGGGATGTCCCGGTAGGCCTCCGCCCTGCGGGTCACCTCGTACCGGAACTCCGGCGAGGCCGCCGAGGCACCCGACGAGAGCGTCAGCGAACCGCCGGACCCCAGAACAAGTGCCGCCGCCAGTAGCGATCCCGCACGCTTCAACTCCACGCGTTCCCCCTGTTGTCGATGATTGGCAAAGAGCGTTTGGTGGAGCCATGACCAAGGGCCATGGCTCCACCCGGGCGCGGCTCTCAGCCCGAACTGCCACTACCTACACGGCTGCTGTGGGCACTGGTGAACTCCTCAGGCTTGGGACCAGTAGGGACTCCGGCCGCCCGTGCACACCAGATCCGCTCCCTCGAAGTTGCCGCCCGTGTCGCTGCTGGAGCCGCCCGGCCTGATCGCGCCACCGGAAACCCACCCCGTTCCCCGGACGGAGTCCCAGTACCAGAGCTCAGCCTTGACCGGGAGCCTGTTGTTGTAGGACCGGATCGGCTGGGCGGGGCCCAGGTCGCCATATCCCCATGGACAAGCGCCCCTCCCGATGGTGGTCGCGCCCTGAATTGGGCGGACACTTCACGGTGTCAGCGCCGGAATGGCGGATCAACAGCCGTCTGCGCAGGCCATCGATTACCTTTCGCTTATCGATGCGGGCGGGGGAGCGCGGATCGGGTCCGGCGTCTGTGCGGACGGCGGGTGCAGGAAGTCGGGGGAGAAGCATGGAGCTGCGAGACATCGAGATATTCCTGGCCTTGGCCGAGGAGCTGCATTTCGGCCGGACGGCCGAGCGCCTACACGTGACCCAAGCCCGGGTGAGCCAGTCGATCGCCAAACAGGAGCGGCAAATCGGCGGCACGCTGTTTCGACGCACCAGCCGCCGGGTGGAGTTGACCTCCATTGGGCGGCGCCTGTACGCGGAGCTCAGACCCGCCTACCAGCAGATTCTCGACAGCACCCGATCTGCGGCGGCGTCGGCGGCACGCGGCGTGCACGGCACACTCAGGATCGGCACGATGGGGGCGCTGTCCCAGATCCTCACGGCCACCAACTCCCTCTTTCGCGGCCGGCACCCTGGCGCGGAGGTCGACTTCGTCGAGGTCCAGCCCTCGATGCCCTTTGCCGGACTGCGTTCCGGGGAGGTCGACATCGCCATGCTCTGGCTGCCGGTCCGCGAGAGCGACCTCACCGTGGGCCCGGTCATGAGTGAGCACCCACTGGTCTGCATGGTCGCGTCCGAGCATCCGTTGGCGCAGCGGGACTCGATACGCATGGAAGATTTCGGGGACTACGAGGTCGCCTCGTCCCAGCATTCTCTTCCCGCGTACTTCGAAGAGGGGCTGCTTCCTTTCCACACGCCCAGCGGGCGCCCCATCAGGCGAGGCACCAAGGTCGCCACCTGGCAGGAGACGCTGATCGCCGTCAGCTCCGGCCGGATAGTCCAACCGATCCAGGCCGAGGCTGCCGTCTACTACCCCTGGCCCGGTGTCAGGTATCTCCCCATCGACGACGCACCGATCGGCCGCTGGGCCCTTGTCTGGCGCACCAACGCCGAGACCCCTCTCGTGCGCGCATACGTCGATGCCGCGGAGGGATGTGTGTAGTGCTGCGCGCTGTCCGCCGGAGACTCCTAAGGCACCAAGCTCCACAGCGCGGCCATCACGGGGCGCCGTAGATCGGCCCGGCGCACACAGAGGCCGATCGGGAACGGCTCCAGCGGCGGATCGGTCGGCACTGGCATGCTCGCACCGGGCCGGTACGTGGTGATACACAAGGGCCACCCCGCGTGGCTGGGCCGCTTCCCGGCTGGCCGCACCTCACGCGAGGGCTCGGCGCCGGCGCCCCGGTGACGGACGAACTGCACGCGTTCCTGAACTCGGCCAAGCGCGTACGGATAGAACACCGGGTGGAGGAACAGGCCCTCAAGGTCGACACGTTGGACGGCGCCCCGCCGCGGATGCCCGACGGCAGGTTTCCGTTCATCGCCCGACCATGGCCCGGTTCATGGAGCGACGGCGGCCTCCGCGGGTTTGGCCCGCAGCGCGACCGACGTCGGGAGCAGGATCGTGGCGAACGTCAGGACCACCGCGCTCGCGACGATCGCAAGGTAGACCCACGCGGGCCCGCTGGGCAGCACCGATCCGTCCAGGGCCAGCCCGAACGGAACCAGTGACCCGGCGGCGACGGCGGTGCCCAGCACGATCCCGACCAGCGCCGTCACCAGCGCCTCGACCGACATCATCCACATCACCTGGCCGCGGGTCGAACCGATCAGCCGTTGCAGCGCGAACTCGCCGCGCCGCTCGGCGGTCGCCACGATCAGCGAGTTGATCAGTGCGATCACCGCATAGCCGACGACGACTGCGGCCAGCAGGAAGCTCGCCACCCGGCCACTCTCGTCGCTCCGCGCGTGCGCCGCCGTCGCTTCCGTGCGGTCTTCGACGACGACTCCGGGCACACCGCTCGCCGCCTTCCGCACCGCTGCCTTCAGGCCCGATGGCGACACCCCCGGCTTCGCTTTCACCAGGATCTGCGGCAGTACGCCCGTCGTTGTACGGGGCAGCAGCTCGGCCGCGGGCACCATCGCGTAGGCGAACCCGCGTGGAGGGGTGAACGATCCGACGACCGTCATCGTGGTCACCTCTCCGTTGCCCCAGCGCAGCCGCACCCGGTCGCCGATGTCTTTGCCCCTGTCCTTCAGCACTCCCCTGGGCAGCACGATGCTGTCGCCGGTCAGACGTCCGTAGTCGCCGCGCACCGCCGGATACCCGATCGTCTGCCGCGCGCCGGACGCAGTGACCCCTTGCAGGTCGATCCGACTCGGCTCGATCTGACGGTCCGCCGCCGTCGCCCCGTCGCCCTTATCGGGGCCGGTACCGGTCTCCAGGCGCGCCTCGCTGGAGACCGAGGCGGACGCTCCGGCGACCTGTGGCAGCTGGGAGAGCGTTTCCACGAGCGCGGGTGGAAGAGCGCCGCTCTGCGAACTGACCAGGCTGTCCGCCTTGAGTCCGTCGGCGAACATCCGGCTGTTGGCATCGTCCTGACTTGTCTGCAGGTAGATCAGTGCTGTGGCCAGCCCGGTCGCCAGCATGATGGGGATGACCGCCGACGCGAGGCGGACCTTGCGCACCGAGGCGTTCTGCATCGCCAGCCGCCCCGCAAGACCGGTGAACCAGCCGATGGGCCAACGCAGCAGAGCCGCCAGCCAGCGGCACAGCCCCGGGGACACCAGGGCGACTCCGACCGCCCACAGCATCGCGGCGGGCCCGGCCGTGCTGGCCGCGATCGGCCCGGTCATCACCGAGGCCGTCACGATCGCGAGCGCGGTCGCACCGCCCAGGAACAGGAAGGCCAGGATCATGCGGATGGGGCTGATCCAGCGGGTCTGCAGCGTCGCGTCGGCCATCGCCTCGGTCGGCCGGACCTTCGACACCCGGCGGGAGGCGATGAACGCGGCGGCCAGCGCCGCGAACAGCGTGGCACCGAAACCGGCGAGCTTCGGGACGAACCCCTGGCTGAAGACCATCTCGCCCGGGATGAGACCTTGCTCGACCAGGACGTCGTACATGAAGTGACCGAACACTGGTCCTGGCACCAGCGACAGGCCGGCCGCGAGCAGCGCGATCACGAACGTCTCCGCCATGACCATGCGGCGCAACTGCCCCGGCGTGACTCCTGTCGTGCGCAGCAGTGCCATCTCCCTGCGGCGCTGCTGCATCAACATGCCTACGGTGCTGCCGACCACGAAGATCGCGACCATGGTGGACAGACCGCCGAACGCGCCCGCGACCGGAATCAGGTTCCGCTTGCCGCTGATCACGTCCGGGAACTCGGCAACCCCGCGGTCATCGCCTCGGAGCACCTGGGCACCGTGGCCGGCGACGACGTCGTCGAGCGCGGTGGCAAGCTTCGCCGTGTCGGTGCCCGGGGCGAGGAGTACCCCGATGTCGTCGATCTTTCCGGGCCGGTCGTACAGCCGGGTCGCCTCACGGTCGGAGAACAGCAGCGCGGGCTGGGTGGCGGTGTGGCTCTCGGCGATCCCGCTGACCCGGAACATCTGCGGGACGCCGCGCACCGACGCCTTCAACCGCGAGCCCGGCCGCACCTCCAGTCTTCTCGCGGTGGTGCTGTCCACCACGACCTCGCCAAACCCGGTCGGCTTGGCGCCCGCAACCAGCTCGTAGGGCGAGAGCGACGCGCTGGCCCAGCCGTGGCCGAACGCGGAGATCGGACGGCCGGCCAGCGCGGTGATCGGCACCGAGACGTCCGGCACGGCCCGGGTCACGCCGGGCACCCTTGCCACGGCGTCCGCCAGGTTCTCGTCCAGCAGGACGCGCTCGGTCATCGGATCGGTCGCGGAGCCGACCACGTGGCCGGGATAGTCCTGACTCGCGGTCACCACGACGGGCGCCGCGGCCAGACGTTCGGCCTTGACGTCGGCGCGGATGCCGGTCTCCAGCAGACCGCCGCAGCCCTGTACGACGACGGCGCCGACGAACAGCGCGATCAGCGACGCGAGGAACCCGCCCTTGCGGTACCACAAGGTCTTGAGCGCGAGACGCAGCACTAGATCACCCGTCCCGCGTCCATGGGCTGCTGCCTCCGGGCCCACGCGCCCAGTTGGGTCATCTCCCGGGCCACCTGCTGGACGGAGGGCCGTTCGAGCTCGGCGCTCACCCGCCCGTCCACGAGGAAGACCACGCGGTCGGCGTGCGATGCGGCCACCGGGTCGTGCGTGACGATCACCACGGTCTGTTCGCCGTTGTCCACCGCCTGGCGCAGCAGTCCCAGGATCTCCAGTGCGGTCTCGGTGTCCAGGGCGCCGGTCGGCTCGTCCCCGAACAGCAGGATCGGCCGGGTGACCAAGGCCCGTGCGATCGCCACGCGTTGCTGCTGACCGCCGGAGAGCTCGCCCGGGCGGTGCTTGCGGCGGGGCGTGAGGCCGGTGCGCTCGATGACGTCGTCCACCAGCCCGCGGTCGGGCCGCTTCCCCGCAAGGCGCAGCGGCAGCGTGACGTTGTCCACGACGTTCAGCGCGGGCAGCAGGTTGAAACTCTGGAAGACGAACCCGACCCGGTTCCTGCGCAGTTTGGTCAACGAGCGCTCGTTCATCGACGTCAGATCCTGACCGTCCAGAAAGACGCTGCCGGACGTCGGTCGATCCAGGAGGGCCGCACAGTGCAGAAAGGTGCTCTTGCCGGAGCCCGAGGGTCCCATCACAGCGGTGAACGTGTGCCGCTGGAAGCCGAGTGACACGCCCGCAAGCGCGGCCACGCTGTTGCGCGAGCGCCCGTACACCTTGTGGACCTCATGTAAGCGCAGCAACTCGGCTGTGCCCGGCAGCACTTGCTCCGAACGCATGGAGATCTCCTAGTCTCAGGTGAGCCCATCAGCTCGGTCGGGCTCACCTTCCGAACCGTGGCTCGGAAGCGCTGATGTGCTCGGCGGTGAATCCGTCGAGAACGAAGGCCCCGACGCAGCAGAACTCCTCCGCACAGCGCTCCCGAGATCTGGGATCTGACGGATACACAGGCTGTTGCCCAAACCGCTGTGCGGATGATGAAACTAGTGGAACCAGTCCGCCCAAGAACATGGGGCTAGCCCTACCTGAGACCCGGTGGATAACCCGCTGATAACTCGTCAGCCGAGCGACCGCCACCGGCGCAATAGGGGATGCGGGCCCCTACCTCCACGCCCACGCGGGTACGGCGAAGGGCCGTGGTTATGCCGATACGACGACGAGGCCCACCATCACTTAGCGGCGCGCCACCAGCACTCCGCCGAGCGTGCGCGCGGCCGTCGTGAGCGTGGGGTGGGTCTCAAGGGTGAAGCCGGCCTCGTCGACCCAGGCGGCCACTTGACTCGGCTGGCGACGGCGGACGTAGGACTCCGGCCAGCTCTCGCCGTTCTCCTGCGGCTTGGGCGGTGAGGCCTCACCGACGTGGAAACCCAGCAGCAGCAGACCGCCGGGCCGCAGCACCCGACGGAAGCCGGCAAGGACCGCGCCGATCGCGTCATCGGGAACGTGAATGATCGAGTACCAGGCGACCAGGGCGGCCAACTCTCCGTCCGCGAGGTCGAGTTGGGTCATCGATCCCACCTCGAACCGCGGACCGGGGTGCTCACGCCGTGCCACCTCGATCATCCGGGGCGACAGGTCGATGCCGAAGGCATCCACTCCGAGGTCCCTCAGGTGGGCTGTGATCCTCCCGGGTCCGCACCCCACGTCCGCGACGGGCCCGCCGCCGCGCGCCCTCACCCACTCGGCGAACAGCGCCATGACCTCCCGCTCGGGAGGCAGCTCGGCCAGGAGGTTTCGCACCTCGTCCGCGTAGCTGACGGCGTCGGCATCGTAGGACGCCCGGGTGTCAGCCAACCACTTCTCGGCTTCTGGGCCTTCCCGTCCGGTGCTCACACCCGCAGATTAGCCCAGGAGCCGTGCCGTCCGCTGTCGCGTCGAGGCATCCTGCGTGAATCCGGTGAATCCGACTCTTGGATTGCTGCCTGGCCGCGCGGTCCGAGGGGGGGGGGCTTGGTTTCCGCGCGGCCAGGGGCAGGGTGTCCTGCGGGGTGTGTCAGTACTGCTCGGTCTCGACGAATCCGGCGTC
>NZ_JBHUZJ010000023.1:0-108863 GCF_042667685.1 Streptomyces sp. NPDC057302
GGGCGCTGCAGAGGCAGCGCCCCGCGCGGTGGTGTCGTGCTGCGGGGTGGATCAGCCGGTGAACGTGCCGGACTTGACCGGCTTCCAGCCCTTGGTCGGGTCCTCGGTGGACTTCACCTGGTACACGGTGAGCTGCTTGTTGGTGGCGTCGCCGTACTGGTCGAAGGAGACCTTGCCGGTCACACCGTCGAAGGAGACGCCCTGCATGGCCTCGACGATCTTGGCGCGAGCGTCGTCGGGCAGCTTGCCGTCGTTGTCGTCGACGACCTTCTTGACCGCTTCGATGATCGCCCAGGCCGAGTCGTACGAGTAGCCGCCGTAGGCCTCGTAGGCCTCCTTGAAGCCGGCCTTCTTGTAGTTCGCGATGAACTCCTTGGCGGACGACAGCTTCTCGACGGGCTGACCGATCGAGGTCGCCATGTCGCCCTTGCCCTCCTTGCCGGCGAGCTTGACGAAGTCGGCGCTGTAGATGCCGTCACCGCCGACGAGCGGGATCTTGGCACCTGCCTTCTTCATCTGCTTGCTGAGCGGGCCGGCCGCGGGGTACTCGCCGCCGTAGTAGACGACGTCGGCGTCGGAGTTCTTGATCTTGGTGGCGACGGCGCCGAAGTCCTTGGTGTCCGGGTTCACGTGCTCCGTGCCGGCGACCTTGCCGCCGAGCTTGGTGAACTCGTCCTTGAAGGTGGCGGCCAGACCGGCGCCGTAGGTCTTCTTGTCGTCGACCACGAAGACCTTCTTCTTCTTCGCGTCGTTGTACAGGTACTGCGCGGCGAACGGGCCCTGGATGGCGTCCGTGGTGGCCGTACGGAAGTAGGCCTTGTACGGGCGAACCTTCTTGCCGCCGTTCCAGTCCTGGCCCTGGGTCATGGCCGGGTTGGTGTTGGCGGGGGAGACCTGGACGAGCTTCGCGTCGTCGAAGACCTTCTGCATCGACTCGCCGACGGAGGAGTTCAGGGGCCCGACGGCGCCGAGGATGTCCTTGTTCGCGACGAACTTGGTCGCGTTGGTCTGGCCCGACGCGGGCTGTCCCTGGTCGTCGGCGGCTTCGATCTTGAAGGTGATGCCGTCGACGTACTTCTTCTCGTTGGCCTGCTTGGCGGCGAGGTCCACGGAGTTGCGGATGCCGAGGCCCAGCGCGGACAGGTCGCCGGTCAGCGGCGCGTCGACGCCGATGACCACGGTGGTACCGCCACCCCCGGCGTCGTCCTTGTCCTTGTCGTCGCGTGAGCCACAGGCGGTGAGGGTGAGTGCCCCCGCGGTGAGTGCAGCGGTGATGGCTATGAGCGAACGTTGACGCACGATCAGTCCTTTCCCCTGGCACGGCCGTCCCCTGTTGGGTGGCCGAGTCGAGCGCAGAACCGAACTGACAGGAATCCGGTGGGCGCGGTGACTGGCCGTGACTCTAAGGGGCGCTTTGTTCCTGGTGGAGTGGTCGGGCCAAAGGTGTGACGCTCTTGTTATGCCACGGAGTATTCCGCGCTGGAACTCAGGGGGCGGATGAGACGGAATGCGCCGTCTTCGGCGCATCCCGCATGCTGAGAACTTGCAGGACTGTCAGGGTGTTTTACTCATGACATCAGTGTTCGGGGGGCATGCGGCTGTCAGGGCCGCTGAAAGATCTTTTGCGTACGCCGAGCCGAGGATGAAGCTCTGTATCTGCATTGCGCGCACATTACGCAGTGTTACGACCAGGAAAGGGAGTCCGGCATTCCGCTGCACATTTCCACATTCGCGAATGTGCATCGTGATCCGTGCCGTACGAGGGCTTCCCGTTTTCACGGTGAATGGGGTATGGGGAGCGGCGGTGACCGACAGGGCCGTCGTCGGCTGGGCGATCCGTCGGACGGACACCGGCGGCCCCGAGTCCTGGTCGACCCTGACGGTGAAGCTGAACGTGCGATCGCCCGCCCGCGGGTGCGTCATCCCGCCCTTGTACGACACGGAGACGGTCTGCGACGGGTAGAGCGGTGGCGGCGGCGCCGGGGGCCGGGGACGGGTCAGATAGAGGCTCAGCCCCGCCGCCCCGACGGCCACGGCCGTGGCGAGGGCCAGGGCGGTGCGGCGGTGGCGGGTGAGGAGCGGGTGGCTCCTGACGGGGTGGGCGGCGACTTGGTCCGCGGTGGCGGCTCGGGGGTCCTGGGCGTCGCCGGCGGCTTGCACGGCGCCGGCGTCGTAGGTGTTGTCGCCGGGCTCGATGGGGCCGATGGCGTTCACACCCACGGCCCGCCGCTCGGCTCCCCGTGGCGGTAGCGCTTCTCGCACCGCTCGCGGGCCTCCCGGGAGATCAACTTCCGCCCGGCGTCGACCCCTTGGCGCTTTCGCTCGGCGCGGGCCAGGTCGAGGGTGTCCCGCAGGATCATGTACTGACCGTTGGAGAGGCCCATCGACTGGTAGTCGCCGTAGGTCTCCTTGCCCGAGTCGTAGATCTGCCGCCCCCACTTGGTGATCAGGGCCGTGCAGAGGTCCTCCGGGGACGTGGTGGAAGGGGCGGGCCCGGGGGTGTCGTCGGCGGAAGGCGGGCCCCCGCAGCCGGTGGCGGTGAGCAGGGTGGTCAGGAGGGGGGCGGCGAAGGCGAGCGCACAGAGCGGTTTCCGGTGCCTCATGCACCGACGCTAGACCGGGGCCCCACGCTCCGACAATGCGTGGGGCGGGCCCGGTCGGTGCGGGGCGCGTCCGCCTCCAACCGCCTTATCCGGCGGAGCCGTTGCGCTCCACGTCGCGCAGCAGGCAGGTCAGCCGCGCGGTGCACACCCGCTTGTCCTGCTCGTCGGTGATCACGATCTCGTACGTCGCCGTGGAGCGGCCCCGGTGCACGGGCGTCGCCACGCCGGTGACCAGGCCCGAACGCGCGCCCCGGTGGTGCGTGCAGTTCAGGTCGACGCCGACGGCGAGCTTCTTGCTCCCGCCGTGCAGCATCGAGCCGACCGAGCCGAGGGTCTCGGCAAGGACGGCGGACGCGCCGCCGTGCAGCAGGCCGTACGGCTGGGTGTTGCCCTCGACCGGCATCGTGCCGACGACACGGTCCGCGGAGGCCTCGACGATCTGGACGCCCATACGGGTGCCGAGGTCGCCCGCGGAGAACAGGGCGGGCAGGTCGACGCCGAGCGCGGCGTACTCGTCGATGACCTCTTGCGGGAACTTCACGCTGTGCTGCTCGCCCATGGGCCCGGCTCCGTTCGTCGTCCTCACCAGTCGCTGAGCGAACGCTCAGTCGGTGCCCGATTGTTCCAGGCGTACGACGACGGACTTGCTGGCGGGGGTGTTGCTGGTGTCGGCCGTCGCGTCCAGCGGGACCAGGACGTTCGTCTCCGGGTAGTACGCCGCGGCGCAGCCCCGGGCGGTGGGATAGTGCACGACCCGGAAGCCGGGCGCGCGCCGCTCGACGCCGTCCCGCCACTCGCTCACCAGGTCCACGTACGACCCGTCGGCGAGGCTCAGCTCGCGGGCGTCCTCGGCGTTGACCAGGACGACCCGGCGGCCGTTCTTGATGCCCCTGTAGCGGTCGTCCAGGCCGTAGATCGTGGTGTTGTACTGGTCGTGCGAGCGCAGCGTCTGCAGCAGCAGCCGCCCCTTCGGCAGCTCGGGGAACTCGACGGGCGCCGCGGTGAAGTTCGCCTTGCCGGTGGCCGTGGGGAAGCGGCGCTCGTCGCGCGGGGCGTGCGGCAGGGCGAAGCCCGCGGGGTCGGCCACCCGCGCGTTGAAGTCCTCGAAGCCGGGGATCACGCGCGCGATGCGGTCGCGCACCGTGGCGTAGTCCTTCTCGAACTCCTCCCAGGGCGTGGCCGATCCGGGGCCAAGGACGCGGCGGGCGAGGCGGCACACGATGGCGGGCTCGGAGAGCAGCTGCGGGCTCGCGGGCGCCAGACGGCCGCGCGACGCGTGCACCATGCCCATGGAGTCCTCGACGGTCACGAACTGCTCGCCGCCACCCTGGACGTCCCGCTCGGTGCGGCCGAGCGTCGGCAGGATCAGCGCCCGCGCGCCCGTCACCGCGTGCGAGCGGTTCAGCTTCGTCGACACGTGGACGGTCAGGCGGGCCTTGCGCATGGCCGCCTCCGTCACCTCCGTGTCGGGCGAGGCCGCCACGAAGTTGCCGCCCATCGCGAAGAACACCTTCGCCTCGCCGTCCCGCAGCGCCTTGATCGCGCGGACGACGTCCAGGCCGTGCTCGCGCGGCGGCGCGAAGCCGAACTCCTTCTCCAGGGCGTCGAGGAAGGCCGGGGCGGGCCGCTCGAAGATGCCCATCGTGCGGTCGCCCTGCACGTTCGAGTGCCCGCGCACCGGGCACACGCCCGCACCCGGACGGCCGATGTTGCCGCGCAGCAGAAGGAAGTTGACGACCTCGCGGATGGTCGGCACGGCGTGCTTGTGCTGTGTCAGGCCCATCGCCCAGCACACGACCGTGCGCTTCGACGCGAGCACCATGGCGAGGGCTTCCTCGATGCGGTCGCGCTCGAGCCCGGTGGCCGCGAGGGTCTCTTCCCAGTCCGCCGTGCGCGCGGCCTCGGTGAACGCCTCGTACCCATGGGTGTGTTCGCGGACGAACTCCTCGTCGACCGCTCCCTCCGTCTCCAGGACGAGCTTGTTCAGGAGACGGAACAGGGCCTGGTCGCCGCCGAGGCGGATCTGCAGGAAGAGGTCGGTGAGGGCGGTGCCCTTGAGCATGCCCTGCGGGGTCTGCGGGTTCTTGAACCGCTCCAGGCCCGCCTCGGGCAGCGGATTGACCGTGATGATCTTCGCGCCGTTGTTCTTCGCCTTCTCCAGGGCGGAGAGCATGCGCGGGTGGTTCGTGCCCGGGTTCTGCCCGGCGACGATGATCAGGTCCGACTTGTAAAGGTCCTCCAGGAGGACGCTGCCCTTGCCGATCCCGATGGTCTCGGTGAGGGCGGAGCCGGACGACTCGTGGCACATGTTCGAACAGTCGGGCAGGTTGTTCGTGCCCAGCTCACGGGCGAACAGCTGGTACAGGAACGCCGCTTCGTTGCTGGTGCGGCCAGAGGTGTAATAGACGGATTCGTCCGGGCTGTCCAGCGCGGCCAGTTCCTCGGCGACTATGTCGAAGGCCCGCTCCCAGGAGACGGGTTCATAGCGCTCGGCGCCCTCCGCCAGATACATGGGGTGGGTGAGGCGGCCCTGCTGGCCCAGCCAGTAACCACTGCGGGTGGCGAGGTCGGCCACCGGGTGCGCGGCGAAGAAGTCCGGGGTGACGCGGCGCAGCGTGGCCTCCTCGGCCACCGCCTTCGCGCCGTTCTCGCAGAACTCCGCGGCGTGCCGGTGCTCCGGCTCGGGCCAGGCGCAGCCGGGGCAGTCGAAGCCGTCCTTCTGATTGACCCGCAGCAGGGTCAGCGCCGTACGGCGCACGCCCATCTGCTGCTGGGCCATGCGCAGCGAATGCCCGATGGCGGGGATGCCCGCCGCGGCGTGCTGCACCTCGGCGACCTGCGGCGCGTCCTGGACCGGATCACCCTTGGGCGACTTCCTTGCCATGATCGGCTCCCCTTCGAGCACGTGCGTGAGCTATGTCTGCGATCCTCCCACGCGACGCTGACAGCGCGGTCGCGGGTGAGGGTTGGGCCTGAGTGTCAGTGGGGCGTGGCAGGATCGGGGACGTGGCAGAAAAAGCAGCGAAGAAGAAGTCCGAGACCGCGCCGAAGCCGAGTGGCGAGCAGCGTCCGCGCCTGCTCCTCATGGACGGGCACTCCCTGGCCTACCGGGCGTTCTTCGCGCTGCCCGCGGAGAACTTCACGACCGCGACGGGCCAGCCGACGAACGCGATCTACGGCTTCGCGTCGATGCTGGCGAACACCCTGCGCGACGAGGCGCCCACGCACTTCGCGGTGGCGTTCGACGTCTCGCGCAAGACGTGGCGCTCCTCGGAGTTCCCCGAGTACAAGGCGAACCGCTCCAAGACCCCGGACGAGTTCAAGGGTCAGGTCGAGCTGATCGGCGAGGTGCTCGACGCGATGAACGCCGTGCGGTTCGCCGTGGACGGCTTCGAGGCGGACGACGTCATCGCCACGCTCGCCACCCAGGCCGAAGCGGCCGGCTTCGACGTCCTGATCGTCACCGGCGACCGCGACTCCTTCCAGCTGATCACCGACCACGTGACGGTGCTGTATCCGACGAAGGGCGTCTCCGAGCTGACGCGCTTCACCCCGGACAAGGTCGAGGAGAAGTACGGCCTCACGCCCAGCCAGTATCCCGACTTCGCGGCCCTGCGCGGCGACCCCTCGGACAACCTCCCCGGCATCCCCGGCGTCGGCGAGAAGACCGCCGCGAAGTGGATCAACCAGTTCGGTTCCTTCGCGGACCTCGTCGAGCGCGCCGACGAGGTCAAGGGCAAGGCCGGGCAGAACTTCCGCGACCACCTGGACGCGGTGAAGCTGAACCGCCGCCTCACGGAGATGGTGCGCGACGTCGAGCTCCCCAAGGAGGTCACCGACCTGGAGCGCGCCGCGTACGACCGCACGGCCCTCGCCCTGGTCCTCGACACCCTGGAGATCCGCAACCCCTCGCTGCGCGAGCGCCTCCTCGCCGTCGACCCGGGTGCGCAGGAGGCCGACGAGACGCCTGCCGAGCCCGGCGTGGAGCTGGACGGCTCGGTGCTCGGCGCGGGTGAGGTCGCGCCCTGGCTCGCCGAGCACGGCAAGGCGGTCCTCGGTGTGGCCACGGTCGACACCTGGGCGATGGGCACGGGCTCGGTGACCGAGGTCGCCCTCGCCGCGGCCGGGGGAGCGGCGGCCTGGTTCGACCCGTCCCGCCTGGACGAGGCCGACGAGAACGCGTTCGCGGCCTGGATCGCCGACCCGAAGAAGCCCAAGGTCCTGCACAACGCCAAGGCCGCGATGCGGGTCTTCCCCGAGCACGGCTGGAGCGTGGACGGCGTCACCATGGACACGGCGCTCGCCGCGTACCTGGTCAAGCCCGGCCGCCGCTCCTTCGCCCTGGACGCCCTGTCCCTGGAGTACCTGGGCCGTGAGCTGGCGCCCGCGTCCGCGCCCGAGGGACAGCTCGCCTTCGGCACGGAGGAGGACGACCGGGCCGAGGCCGACTCGCTGATGCACCAGGCCCGCACGATCCTCGACCTGGGCACGGCCTTCGGCGAGAAGCTGAAGGAGGTCGGCGCCGGTGATCTCCTGACGGACATCGAACTGCCGACGTCCATCCTCCTGGCCCGCCTGGAGCGGCACGGCATCGCGGCCGACCGCGCCCATCTGGAAGCGATGGAGGAGCAGTTCGCGGGCGCGGTGCAGCAGGCGGTGAAGGAGGCGCACGAGGCCGCGGGCCACGAGTTCAACCTCGGCTCGCCCAAGCAGCTCCAGGAAGTCCTCTTCGGCGAGCTGAACCTCCCCAAGACGAAGAAGACCAAGACCGGGTACACCACGGACGCGGACGCCCTGGCCTGGCTCGCGGCCCAGACCGAGAACGAACTGCCGGTCATCATGCTGCGCCACCGCGAGCAGGCGAAGCTGCGCGTCACGGTCGAGGGCCTGATCAAGGCCATCGCCGCCGACACCCGCATCCACACGACGTTCAACCAGACGGTGGCGGCGACGGGCCGTCTGTCCTCCACCGACCCGAACCTCCAGAACATCCCGGTCCGCAC
Source organism: Streptomyces sp. NPDC057302 (assembly GCF_042667685.1). Taxonomy (NCBI): domain Bacteria; kingdom Bacillati; phylum Actinomycetota; class Actinomycetes; order Kitasatosporales; family Streptomycetaceae; genus Streptomyces; species Streptomyces sp. NPDC057302. The sequence continues at coordinate 7,607 of NZ_JBHUZJ010000023.1, forward strand.
GGACGAGGGCCGGGCGATCCGCCGCGGCTTCGTGGTCGGCGAGGGCTTCGAGTCCCTGATGACCGCGGACTACAGCCAGATCGAACTGCGCGTGATGGCCCACCTCTCCGAGGACGAGGGCCTCCTGGAGGCGTTCGAGTCGGGCGAGGACCTGCACACGACCGTGGCGTCCCAGGTGTTCGGCGTGGAGGGCTCCGCCGTCGACGCGGAGATGCGCCGCAAGATCAAGGCCATGTCGTACGGACTGGCGTACGGCCTCTCGGCGTTCGGCCTCTCCCAGCAGCTGAACATCGAGGCGGGCGAGGCCCGTGCGCTGATGGACACGTACTTCGAGCGGTTCGGCGGCGTACGCGACTATCTGCGCCGAGCCGTCGACGAGGCCCGCGCCACGGGCTACACGGAGACGATGCTGGGCCGCCGCCGCTATCTCCCCGACCTGAACAGCGACAACCGCCAGCGCCGCGAGATGGCCGAGCGGATGGCCCTGAACGCGCCCATCCAGGGCACGGCCGCGGACATCGTCAAGATCGCCATGCTGAACGTGCACCGCGCACTGACCGAGGCGAAGCTCGACTCCCGCATGCTGCTCCAGGTCCACGACGAAATCGTCCTGGAGATCGCCCCGGGCGAGCGCGCGAAGGTCGAGGAGCTGGTCCGCCGCGAAATGGCCAGCGCGGCGTCGCTGCGGGCTCCGCTGGACGTCTCGGTGGGCGTGGGACCGGACTGGGAGTCGGCAGCGCACTGACGGCTGCGCCGGACTTGAGCGCAGTTCCTCCTCCCGGCCCCGGTTGGAAAGTTCCAGCCGGGGCCGGGAGGGTCCGGGAAGGTCAGCCCCTCCGGCGTTTGAGGAGCGGGGTCCGGGGCGGAGCCCAGGGCGGGGCGCCGCAGGGCCCCTCACCCACGTGGCCCAGGCCCCCAGGCCCGAAGAAGGCGCCCCGGCCACGATGACCGCATGGCCCTTCACCTGCGAAAGTGCCGAATAGCGATAGCCACGGCACTGGTCACGACCCTCCTCACCCCCCTCCCCGCAACCGCCGCCGGCGTGAGCACCGCGCAACGCGCGGCCTCCTGCACGGCCCGCAGCGACCCCGCCCTCGCCGCCCAGCTCTCCCGCGAGATCCGCGCCGTCCTGACCGCCCGGCGGGGCACCGTCTCCGTGGCCCTCCACGACCCCGCCACGGGCCTCAGCTGCACCTTCGGCAGCAGCCACCGCTACGACACCGCGAGCGTCGCCAAGGTCATGATCATGGAGGCCGCCCTGCGCCGCGCACAGGACTGGGGCCGCGGACTCACCGCCTGGGAGCGCCGCAAGATACATCCCATGATCACCCGCTCGGACAACACCGCGGCCGGGCGCCTCTTCGACGACCTGGGCCAGTCCTACATCGGCCGCTTCCTCGGCCGCGCGGGCACCTCCGCCACCACGCTCAATCCCTACGGCCTCTGGGGCCTGACCCGCACCTCCGCGGCCGACCAGCTCCGCCTTCTCGGCGTCCTCACCGGAGCCAGGGCCCGCGCCCTGCTCAGCCCGCGCTCACGCGCGTACGGCCTCAAGCAGCTGAACGAGGTGCGGCGCGACCAGCGCTGGGGCGTGCCCGCCGGAATGCCGCGCGGCACCAAGGCGTACCTCAAGAACGGCTGGCTGCCCCGGTCCACGAACGGCTGGCGGGTGCACAGTGTCGGCGCTTTCACCGGAACCGGAACCGGGAAGGCGTCAAAGACGTCTCAAGGCCGTAGCCGCATGTACCGCATCGTCGTCCTCTCGCACGACAACCCCACGATGAAGTACGGGGTCCGTACGATCGAACGCGTTGCCCAGGCCGTGCACCGCGCGCTCAACAAGGGCCGCTCCACGGGGCAGGAGCTCACCCCGGAGAGCGAGATCAGCGAGGTGCCCGACGGCTCGGCCCCGGCCGAGGACCCGACCGGCGCCTCGCCCGACGTCCCGCCCGAACAGGACACGGCCAACCGGTGAAAATCGGGCACGAACGGGTGTCTGGGCGCCGGAAGTTGTCGTAGTGTCGCCTGAGTCGGCCTGCTGGGGAGCACAACGGGGAGCACAACAGGGCAGGGCGGCGACAGGCACAGTCGTCAAGGGGAGGGGTTCACGGTCATGGCGGCGGTATTCGGCAGGCGGTTGCGCAGGGGAGCGGTGACCACCGCGGTGGCCGCCGCGGCGGTGGCGGCGCTCGCGGCGTCCCAGGCCCCGGGCGTGGCGGACGTCTCTCGCGACGAGCGGGCGGGGGCCTCCGGCTCCACACCGCCACCGGAGGAGTCCGCGACCGGCAACTCCCCTTACTACACCGACCTTCCGCCCCTGAAGACCCCGGTCCCGCCGACCGGAGCGCCCACCGGCGACGCCGAGGAGAGCGGCTCGGGGATACCCGCCACGGTCCTGGACGCGTACAAGAAGGCCGAGTCGTCCCTGGCCACCTCCAAGCCCGGCTGCAAGCTCCCCTGGGAGCTGCTCGCCGCGATAGGCCACGTCGAGTCGGGCCAGGCGCGGGGCGGCCGCGTGGACGCCAACGGCACGACGCGCGACCCCATCCTCGGCCCGCCCCTCAACGGCAACGGCTTCGCGAAGATCACCGACACCGACGGCGGCGCGTACGACGGCGACACGACGCACGACCGCGCGGTCGGCCCCATGCAGTTCATCCCCTCGACGTGGGACACCTGGGCGCAGGACGGCAACGCGGACGGCAAGAAGGACCCGAACAACATCTACGACGCCGCGCTCGCGGCGGGCAACTACCTCTGCGCGAACGACCGCGACCTGTCCGTCGGGGCCGAGCTGCACAAGGCGATCCTCAGCTACAACCACTCGACCGAGTATCTGAACCTGGTCCTGACGTGGCTGGAGCACTACCGCGAGGGCACCCACGAGATCCCCGACGGCACGGGCGTCGTGCCGAACGACCGCAGCGACTCCGGCACCCCGGGCACGGGCCCCACGACGACGCCCACGCCCTCGGCGTCCGGCTCGCCCTCGCCGAAGCCGCCCCAGCACGACAAGCCCGGCGGCAAGCCGACGAAGCCCCCCACGTCCGGAGGCGGCGGTGGCAGCGGCGAACCGACCACGCCTCCGTCGAGCGGCGGCGGCTCCCACACCCCCACGCCGACCGAGCGGGTGTCGAGCCTGGAGAACGCCGGCACGGGCAAGCTCGCCGCGACGGCGGGCGACGCCTTCGCCGAGCGCGTCGAGGTGCGCACCCAGTCCGCTTCGGGCTCGGGCGTGGCCAAGGTCAAGGTGAAGTTCGCGATCGTCGGCGACACCGACGCGCGCTTCCCGGGCGGCGCCACCAGCGCGACGGTCGCCACGGGCGCATCGGGCAAGGCCACCGCCCCGGCGCTCACGGCGGGCGAGAAGACGGGCGAGTTCAGGGTCCGGGCCACGGTCGTCGGACGCTCGCTGCCCGCTCTCGGCTTCAGGGCGACGGTCAGCGCGCGCCAGGCCGACGCCCTCGCCAGGACCAGCGACAAGGCGCTGACCTGCGAGCCGGGCAAGGAGTTCGCCGACCAGGTGGAGGTCAAGGCGACGTACAAGGGAGAGGCCGCCGACCGCGTCGCGGCCACCGCGACCATGGTCAAGTCGGCGACGGACGCCACGGCCAACGACAAGGGCCCGTACTTCAAGGACGCGGACGGCAAGCCGGTCCGCACCCTCAAGGCCCTGAAGACGGACGCGAACGGCGTGCTCAAGCTCCCCAAGATGTACGCCGACGACGCGGCGGGCACCTACCTCCTGCGCGTCACCACCACGGGCGGCGCGACGCTCACGGTCGAGCTGAAGGTGGCGGCAGCGGCCTCCCCGGCGGCCTAGACCCGCACAAACACCCCCTTCGGGGAGCGTTCCACGCGACGCCCCTCCGCCACCACGGCGGAGGGGCGTTCCGCTGTGTGCAACGTGTTCTCATCTGGCCGCCGCGTTGCTACGGTGCCCCAGCCCTGACGCCCTGTCAGTTCCTGCCGGGAGGATCCGCATGCGCGCTCTCGTCGCCGCCGCGACCGGTCTTGCCGTCGCCTTCGCCCTGGTCCTGACGATCACGGCGATGGGGGCCCCGCCCGGCGAGACATCGCCGAAGCCCCTGCTCACCACCGTCCCCAAGCACCCGTAGGGAGGGCCGCCGCGATGCGCCGCAAGGCCAGCCTGATCCTGCTCGCCTTCGCCGTGTTCTTCACGGCGATGTCCCCGCTCATGCGCTGGTACGCCTTCCCGCGCCTCGCCAAGATCCCGCCCAGTCAGTACCAGGAGGCGGTCCTCGAGGCGAAGAACCCGACGCTCATCGACTACGGCTCGATGAAGGCCAAGAAGATCGACAAGGTCACCATCGTGCAGACGCTCAAGGGCAACGTGGAGGCCTCGGAGAAGATCGAGAAGACCGATGGGGACTCTTCCCGTGACGTCGTCGTCTGGGACGCCCTCTCCTACGTCCAGGACGGGGACGGCAAGATGGTCTCCAAGGTCCCCGAGCGCTACATCTTCGACGCGCACAGCCAGGAACCGGTGCACGCGACGGGCGAGATGGTCGACGGGGACGCGGTCAAGCGCCAGGGCATCGAGTTCAAGTGGCCCTTCCTGACCGAGAAGCGGGACTACGAGTACTTCGACGCCCAGGCCCGCGTCACCAAGCCCATCCACTACAAGGGCACGCAGACCTTCCGCGGTGTGAAGGTCTTCTACTTCGAGCAGACCATCCCCTGGACCAAGGTGCCCTTCCCCAAGACCATGCCGGTCAAGGGCATCACGCCGGAGTCCCTCGCCAAGACCGGCACCACCCGCTGGTACACGACCGTCCGCAAGTTCTGGGTCGAGCCGACCACCGGGGCGCCCGTCTACGGCGAGGAGATCCAGCGCAACGAACTGCGCGGCGGCACGCTCCTCGGCGACCGGGACAAGGTCACGGTCTTCGAGGGACACGTGAAGATGCGCGAGGACTACATCAAGAGCACCGTCGACCTGGTGAAGTCCCAGCGCGTCCTGGTGCTCCTCCTGACGTCCTATCTCCCCTGGGGCTTCCTGGGCCTTGGACTGCTCCTGCTCGGCCTCTCCCTCTGGCTGGAGGCACGCAGCCGCAGGCCCGGCGACCCGGAGGCCACGGCGGCGCCCGAACCGGAACCGGTCAACGCCTGAGCCGGGCGTTCGTGAACCGCGTCGCCTGCGCGGCCGCCGGATCCTCCGGCCACGGATGCTTCGGATAGCGCCCGCGCAGCTCCGCCCGCACGGCCCGGTAGCCGTCCCGCCAGAACGAGGCAAGATCGGCGGTGACGGCCGCGGGGCGTCCGGCGGGGGAGAGCAGGTGCACCAGGACGGGCACGGTGCCGTCCGCGATCCGCGGGGTCTCGGCGAGCCCGAACATCTCCTGCAACTTCACGGCCAGGACGGGCTGTTCGGGGTCGGAGTAGTCGATCCGGATCCTGGACCCGCTGGGCACGGCCACCCGCTCCGGGGCGAGCGCGTCCAGCCGGGTGGCCTCACCGGTCGCCCATGGCAGCAGCCGGTTGAGCGCCTGCCCCGCGTCGATGCGCCGCAGGTCGGCCCGGCGCCGCGCCTTGGAGAGCTCGGGCTCCAGCCACTCGTCCACGCGCGCGTGCAGGGCGCTTTCGGAGACGTCGGGCCAGGGCGCCCCGAGATGCCGGTGCAGAAAGGCGAGCCGCTCCCGCCGCTCGCGCGCGCCCTGGGACCAGTTCAGGAGCGAGGTCCCCTCCTCCCTGAGTCCCGCGAGCAGCCCTTCTCGTACGAGAGCGGGAGCGGGCTTCTTGAGCGGCCGCACCCTCAGCTCCACGGCACCGAGCCGCTCGACGTGGCGCGCGACGAGATCCCCGTCGGCCCAGGCGACCTCGTCCCCCTCGCCGTACAGCGGCGCCGCCGCGCTCCGGGCGACATCCCCGTCGATATGCCCGCCGAGCAGCACGCGCGCGTGCCCCGCGCCCACCGGCCGGTCGGCCACGGCCACGGTGATCCATTGCGCGCCGGTCAGCGCGGACCCCGGGCGCACCTCGGCGCGGGTCCCGTTGACCATGAGGTAGGTCCCGTCGCCGCGCGCCTGGGCGACCCGCTCGGGGAAGGCGAGCGCGGCGACGAGGCCGGCAGCGTGCTCATCGCTCCTGCCGGTCCCCGGCTCCCGTGCCGTCGGCGCACCGGCTCCCGGCGGCGACGCCTCCGCGGCAGCGGTCAGCCGCCGCACCTCCGTGCGCCACCGCGCCGCGTACCCGTCACCGCCCTGCCGGGCAGTGCGCCACGCAGCCGCGAGGTCGTCCCCGTACTCCCGCGGCGGCTCCTCGCTGAGGAGGGCCACCACCTCGGCCGCGCGGCGCGCTCCCACGAGGGGAACCGCGTCCAGCAGGGCCCGCGCAAGGCGGGGGTGCAGTCCCACCCGCGCCATCCGCGTGCCCCGCTCCGTGACCCGCCCCGACTCCGCGTCCACCGCACCGACCGCCGTCAGGACGGAACGTGCCGCCGCCATCGCGCCACCCGGCGGGGGATCGAGCAGGGCGAGCCCGGAGGCGTCGGGATCCCCCCAGCAGGCCGCCTGAAGGGCGAACGCGGAGAGGTCGGCCAGCTTGATCTCCGGCGCCGGAAAACGCGGCAGACGGGCGTCCTCCGCCTCCGCCCAGCACCGGTACACGGCCCCCGGCGCCTCACGCCCGGCGCGTCCCGCCCGCTGCCGGCCGGCCGCCTGCGAAGCCCGTACCGTCGTCAGCGCGCTCAGCCCGCGCGCGTGGTCGACGCGCGGCTCACGCGCGAGCCCCGAGTCGACGACGACCCGCACCCCGGGCACCGTCAGGGACGACTCCGCCACCGACGTCGCGAGGACCACCCGCCGCGCGCCTCCCGCCGAGCCCGCGAGCACCGCGTCCTGCACCGCGGCGGACGCCCGCCCGTGCACCTGGAGCACCTCGGCCGGCACGTCCCCCAACTGCCCGGCCACGCGCGCGATCTCACCGACACCGGGCAGGAAGCACAGCACGTCCCCGTCCCGCTCGGCGAGCGCGCGCCGCACCACCGACGCCACATGCGTGAGCAGCGCCGGATCCACCCGCATCCCGTGCGGCGGCCGCACCGGACGCACGGGCGGCGCCCAGACGACCTCGACGGGGTGCGAGGTGCCGTGCGCCTCCACCACGGGAGCGTCCCCGAGGATCCGCGACCACCCCTGCGCGTCCGTCGTCGCGGACGCGGCCACGAGCCGCAGCTCGGGCCGGAGGGCGGCCCGCACGTCCACCAGGAACGCCGCCACGGTGTCGGCGTCGAGATGCCGCTCGTGACACTCGTCGATGATCACCACGTCGACGCCGCTCAACTCCTGGTCCCGCTGGAGCCGTTGCAGCAGGACGCCCGTGGTGACGACCTCCACGCGCGCGTGGCGTCCCACCACGCGCTCGCCGCGCACGGTGTACCCGACGCTCTCCCCGACCTTCTCGCCGAGCAGCCACGCCATCCGCCGCGCGGCGGCCCGAGCGGCGATGCGCCGGGGCTCGGCGACCACCACACGGCGTACCGGAGCGTCCCCGAGGAGCCCGGCGAGGGCCAGCGGCACCAGCGTCGTCTTGCCCGTGCCGGGAGGCGCGCACAGCACGGCGCTGCCCGGCCCCTCCAACGCGGAGCTCAGCGCGGGCAGCGCACTGCGTACGGGCAGGTCCAGGGCGTCGCTACGGAGACGGATCACGCACTCAGTCTCGTACGCAGACGTAGATCGCCGTCCCCGGGATCAGATTCCCGCGCAACGGCGACCAGCCGCCCCACTCCTGGGTGTTCCACTCGGGCCACTGGGGCTCCACCAGGTCGACGAGGCGGAAACCGCCGGCCACCACGTCCCGCACCCGGTCGCCGATCGTCCGGTGGTGCTCCACGTAGACGGCGTTCCCGTCGTCGTCCTGCTCCACATAAGGAGTGCGGTCGAAGTAGGAGGCCGCGACCGTAAGACCCTCGGGGCCCGGCTCGTCGGGGAAGGCCCAGCGCATCGGGTGCGTCGCCGAGAACACGAAACGGCCGCCGGGCCGCAGCACGCGGTGCACGTCCTTGAGGACCCGCACCGGATCGGCCACGAACGGCATCGCTCCGTAGGCCGAGCACACGAGGTCGAAGCTGCCGTCCGCGAACGGCAGCGCCCCCGCGTCGGCCTCCACCAGCGGCACACCGCCGCCGATCCGCAGCGCGTGCTGCAACTGCCGGTGGGAGAGGTCGAGCGCGACCGGACGCGCGCCCTGCGCGGCGAGCCAGCGCGAGCACTGCGCCGCACCCGCGCCGATCTCCAGGACGTCCTTGCCCTCCAGTTCCTCGGGCGGGCCGAGAAGCTCGGCCTCCACCTCGTCCAGTCCTTCGGGACCCCACACGAACCGGTCGTCACCCAGGAAGGTGCCGTGCTCGATCTGGTAGTCGTCCGCATTCCTGTCCCACCAGCCACGGTTGGCGCGACTGCTCTCCGTCACATCGGCGTCACGGCGGGTGGCTTCCGGTTCGGGCGTCTCGGGCAGCTCGGACTCTTGGATGATCGGCTCCATCGTCGTACTCTTCCGTCTGGCTCGGTGAGGCTTCGTCGCGGCGGGACAGTCGCGGGGTGGACCGAAAGCGGTCGCGGCAGGGCGCCGTGCGGCCCGTGTGGCCTCATGCGACAGCATTTGTGCCGGGTATGCGGCGTTCCGCCCCGGGTGTGCGCCTTCGCGCATTGACCCTGTCCGGCTGCCCCCGTATGCTACAAGTTGCGCTGCGAGCCTGCCTTCCTCAGACGTAGCAGGATGCGCTCGCATCTGTTGTATGTCCCCTCGGTTGTCGAGGCGCCTTCCGTTTCTCCGGAAACTCAGGACGGCGCTTTGCAGGCTGTCCGGCTTCTTCAGAGCGAAATCGGCTCCGGCGCTAGCAGTACCTACGACTCACCGTCCGTACCGGAGCCCTTACCCACATGACGAGCAGCACCGAGACCACCGCTTCCACCACCCCGCAGGTAGCGGTCAACGACATCGGTAACGAGGAAGCCTTCCTCGCCGCGATCGACGAGACGATCAAGTACTTCAACGACGGCGACATCGTCGACGGCGTCATCGTGAAGGTCGACCGGGACGAGGTCCTGCTCGACATCGGTTACAAGACCGAAGGCGTCATCCCGTCCCGCGAGCTTTCCATCAAGCACGACGTCGACCCCAATGAGGTCGTCGCCGTGGGCGATGAGATCGAGGCTCTTGTTCTCCAGAAGGAGGACAAGGAAGGCCGTCTCATCCTGTCCAAGAAGCGCGCACAGTACGAGCGCGCCTGGGGCACGATCGAGAAGATCAAGGAAGAGGACGGCATCGTCACCGGCACCGTCATCGAGGTGGTCAAGGGTGGTCTCATCCTCGACATCGGCCTCCGTGGCTTCCTGCCGGCTTCCCTCGTCGAGATGCGCCGCGTCCGCGACCTCCAGCCCTACGTGGGCAAGGAGCTCGAGGCCAAGATCATCGAGCTGGACAAGAACCGCAACAACGTGGTCCTTTCCCGCCGTGCCTGGCTCGAGCAGACCCAGAGCGAGGTCCGCCAGACCTTCCTCACGACCCTGCAGAAGGGCCAGGTCCGCTCCGGCGTCGTTTCCTCGATCGTCAACTTCGGTGCGTTCGTGGACCTCGGTGGCGTCGACGGTCTCGTGCACGTCTCCGAGCTTTCCTGGAAGCACATCGACCACCCCTCCGAGGTTGTCGAGGTCGGCCAGGAAGTCACCGTCGAGGTTCTCGACGTGGACATGGACCGCGAGCGCGTCTCGCTGTCGCTCAAGGCGACGCAGGAAGACCCGTGGCAGCAGTTCGCCCGCACGCACCAGATCGGGCAGGTTGTTCCCGGTAAGGTCACCAAGCTCGTTCCGTTCGGTGCGTTCGTGCGCGTCGACGAGGGCATCGAGGGCCTGGTCCACATCTCCGAGCTGGCCGAGCGCCACGTGGAGATCCCGGAGCAGGTCGTCCAGGTCAACGACGAGATCTTCGTCAAGGTCATCGACATCGACCTCGAGCGCCGCCGCATCAGCCTCTCGCTGAAGCAGGCCAACGAGGCCTTCGGCGCCGACCCGTCGGCCGTCGAGTTCGACCCGACCCTGTACGGCATGGCCGCGTCGTACGACGACCAGGGGAACTACATCTACCCCGAGGGCTTCGACCCCGAGACCAACGACTGGCTCGAGGGCTTCGAGTCGCAGCGTGAGGTCTGGGAGACGCAGTACGCCGAGGCGCAGACGCGCTTCGAGCAGCACCAGGCCCAGGTCATCAAGTCCCGCGAGGCTGACGCCCAGGCCGAGGCTGAGGGCGCTGCGGCTCCCGCTTCCTCGACCGGCACCCCGGCTGCCGGTGGCAGCGGCGGTGGCGGCGGCGGTTCGTACTCCTCGGAGTCGGACGACAACTCCGGCGCCCTGGCGTCGGACGAGGCGCTTGCCGCTCTGCGCGAGAAGCTTGCGGGCGGCCAGAGCTGAGGCTCGCCCCTAGGCGGTAACAGCTGAACGCTGCGGGCCCGCACCTCTTCGGAGGTGCGGGCCCGCAGTTCTGTTTTCGGCCCCCAGTCCCTTCGGGGCGCCCCTCCTACGGCGTCACCGTGATGTTCGTCAGGCCCTTGCCACCCGTCACCGTGTTGCTCGCGTACACCGTCGTCTTGCAGCTGCCGCTGAAGTTGGTCACGTTGACCGCCAGTTGCTTGTCGCCGGTCGAGCCCGACAGGTTCGACCTGTTGCCGCGGAAGACCGTGCCGCAGCCCCAGCCGGACTGCTGGCTGTGGGTCTCGTAGCCGTTGTTCGTGGTGTTCTTGCCGGTGTTGTTCTCGATGACGTAGTTGTTGCCCTTCACGTCGATCCACGAGTCGTCGTAGTTGTTGCCGGTCAGGCCCTTGCCGTCGAAGGTGTTGCCGGTGACCTTGCCGCCGGTGGTGCCTTCCTTGAGGTCGATGGCCTCGCCGCCCACGTCGGGGCCGATCGTGTTGCCGGTGATCTGTACGTTGTCGCTCTTGTCGCTCAGACCGCCCGCGCTGCCCACGTAGACGCCCTCGCCCATGCCGCGGTCGTCGTTCCCGGTGTCGTAGATCTTCGAGCCCTTGATGACGCCGTCGTTGCTCGACTTCCGGAAGTGGACGCCCTCCATGTCGAGGCCGTGGACCGTGACGGTGTCCACGACGACGCCTCTCGCGGAGTCGATCATGATGCCCTTCTGGCCGCCGGTGACGGTGATGCCCTTCACCGTCCAGTAGGAGGCGCCGTTCAGATGCAGGCCGTAGCCGCCGCCCGCGGTGAGCACCGCCTTCGAGGAGCCGGTCAGGGTGATGCGGGCTCCTGAGCTCGCGGCCGTGCTCGTCTTGAAGTTTCCGGTGTACGTGCCGTCGGCGAGGTGGATGGTGTCGCCCGGGGAGGCGCCGGTGAGCGCGGACTTGAGCTCGGCGGCCGTGGAGACCTCGATGGTCCCGGCCGCCGCCGGCACGGGGGAGGCGGTGGCCACGACGGCCGGGCCTGCGACGGCGGCCGCCGCGACGAGCGCGGAGAAGGAGATGAGCAGAGTGCGTCGGGTACGCATGTGGGGTGACCCTCCGGTTCTTGTACGTGAACACTGGGTGTGCACATGAACGTAGAGGTGGGGCATGTCCGCGTCAAGGTCTGGGCCATTGCCGTGAACTCGGCTTCCCCTCAAGGGTGTTCACGCATACGAAACCGGGCCCGCCCGGCCCCACTACCGGCGTGTACGTGACGTAAGAAGCCGCCGTGAAGAGGTAGGGGAGGGAATGCCCGCGCCGCTGCGGGCGTTCTGCTGTACGAGTCACGACGAAGAGGGCGAGGAGCGGTCACAGTGCTTGATCCGCAGGGTTTGTACGCATGGGAGCCGAAGGGGCTCGCCGTCGTCGACATGGCGCTCGCCCAGGAGTCGGCCGGACTGGTCATGCTCTACCACTTCGACGGTTACATCGACGCGGGCGAGACCGGCGACCAGATCGTCGAGAGCCTCACCGACAGCCTGCCCGGTCAGGTGGTGGCGCGCTTCGACCACGACCGGCTCGTCGACTACCGCGCCCGCCGCCCGCTGCTCACGTTCCGGCGCGACCGCTGGGCCGACTACGAGGTGCCCACGCTCGACGTGCGCCTCCTCCAGGACGCCACGGGCGCGCCCTTCCTGCTGCTCTCCGGACCCGAGCCGGACGTCGAGTGGGAGCGTTTCGCCGCGGCCGTCGAGCAGATCGTGGAGCGGCTCGGCGTACGCCTCGCGGTGAACTTCCACGGCATTCCCATGGGCGTGCCGCACACCCGCCCCGTGGGCCTGACCCCGCACGGCAACCGCACCGACCTGGTGCCCGGACACCGCAGCCCCTTCGACGAGGCGCAGGTGCCCGGCAGCGCCGCGTCGCTGGCCGAGTACCGCCTCCTGGAGGCCGGCCACGACGTGCTCGGCGTCGCCGCGCACGTCCCGCACTACATCGCCCGTTCCGCCTACCCGGACGCGGCCCTCACCGTCCTCGAAGCGATCACCGGAGCCACGGGCCTGGTGCTGCCGAGCGTCGCGCACTCCCTGCGCACCGAGGCGCACCGCACGCAGACCGAGATCGACCGGCAGATCCAGGAGGGCGACGAGGAACTGGTCGCCCTCGTGCAGGGACTTGAGCACCAGTACGACGCGGCGGCAGGAGCGGACGCGCGCGGCAACATGCTCGCGGAGCCCGTGGACATCCCCTCGGCCGACGAGATCGGCCAGGAATTCGAGCGCTTCCTCGCCGAGCGTGAGGGCGACGCGTAGCCGAGCGGGCGGAGAGTGACGCCACCCCCTAAGCTGCCGGTCATGCTGAAGGTGGGCCTGACCGGCGGTATCGGCGCCGGCAAGAGTGAAGTGTCACGTCTCCTCGTCGCGTCGGGAGCTGTGCTGATCGACGCCGACAAGATCGCGCGAGAGGTCGTGGAACCGGGAACTCCGGGCCTGGCGAAGGTCGTTGACGCCTTCGGGCGGGAGATCCTCGCTGCGGACGGCACCCTCGACCGGCCGAAGCTGGGCTCGATCGTCTTCGCCGACCCCGAGAAGCTGGCCGTACTGAACTCGATCGTGCACCCCCTGGTCGGCGCCCGCTCCGCCGAGCTGGAGGGCGCGGCCTCGCAGGACGCGGTGGTCGTCCACGACGTGCCGCTGCTCGCGGAGAACGCCCTGGCGCCGCTGTACGACGTCGTGGTCGTGGTCGACGCGAGCCCCGAGACCCAGCTGGACCGTCTCGTGCGGCTGCGCGGCATGAGCGAGGAGGACGCCCGCGCGCGGATGGCCGCCCAGGCGACGCGCGAGAAGCGTCTGGAGATCGCGGACCTCGTGATCGACAACGACGGCCCGCTGGAGGGCCTGGAGCAGCGGGTCGGCGCCGTGTGGGCGGACCTCGCGCGGCGGGCGCGGGAGGCCTAGAAGGAGGCGGGGCGTGGTCGTACTGGCGGTGTTCACCGCTCTGGGCGGCCTGGTCGCGCTGCTGGCCGGGGTGTACGGCCTGCGGCAGACCCGGCGCATCACGGACATGGGCGAGGTGGCGCAGGCCCTGGTCAAGGCGGTGCAGCCGGGGGCGGGGCGGCCGACGCTGCAGTTCGAGACGGGGGACGGGCAGGTCGTCGAGGTGGTGTCGCCGGTGCCGCCGAGCAGGAAGCGGCCGCTCGTCGCGGGCGACCGGGTGCGCATCGCGTACGACAGCGACGACCCCCGGGAGACCGTCGTGCTGGGGCGTGAGCGCAGGGGCATCGACCGGGGCTTCGTGGTGGCGGGCGCGGCGGTGCTGCTGCTCGGTCTCGTGCTGACGTCTCTGGCGCCGTGAGGCCCCCGCCGCCCGGGAATGGGGCACGGAGGGAATTGACGGAATAGGCGGCGCCGTGACGGGCGTTGACACGGAGCAGCGAGGGAAGGAGTCACGCGTGCCCGAAATTACCCCGGAGACCCATGTCATCGACTTCCGTGCGGCGGAACAGCTCCTTGCCGCACGGGATCCCCGAGGCGCGGTGAAGCTGCTCGACACGGTCATCGCGGCCCACCCCGAGAACACGGCGGCGCGGCTGCTGCGGGCCCGCGCCTTCTTCGCCGCCGCCCAACTGCGCGCCGCCGAGCTGGAGTTCAGCATCGTCCTGGAGCGCGAGCCGGACAACGCGTTCGCCCACTTCGCGCTGGCCCGCACCTACGAACGTGCGGCGCGGCCCGACCAGGCCCGGCGCCACTTCCGCCTGGCCGCGGCGCTCGACCCGCAGCCGGAGTATCTGGCGGCGGCCCGCTTCGACGACGCCGAAGCGGGTGGCGAAGGCGACGGGGGCGACGCGGGCACCGAGGGCCGGCCGGGTCGCTGACGCGCAATCGCTAACCGGCTTTCGGAGGCTCGTACGGCGGGATGTCGCGGCCCGGCTGATAGTGCGGGCCCTGGTGGATGTGGCGCAGGATCACCGCCATGTCGGCGGTGACGATCAGCCAGAGCGCCCCGCAGGCCACCGCCCACGCGGGGCGTCCGGCGAGGGCGAAGGCGACGATGCCGAAGGTGGCCCAGATCAGGCCCCACACGCTGAACCAGAAGCGCATGCGCAGCGGACTGCGCGCGGTCACCGGTTCACTGCCCGTACGCATCATGAGAGGTCATCTCCTCCCTCTCCACCCCGTTCCCGGCGGGTCTCCACCTCCAAGGATCCACCCGTGGGTGGTGGACCGGAAGGGGCGGAGGCTTCAAGATCGTAGATGTGTCGATCGGGGGTAAGGCTGTGCTGGACGTACTGAGGAACAGGGCGAGGACGGACGAGCGGCTCGCCGCGTGGCTGAAGGATCTGGAGAGCGCGGGGCAGCCGCGGGCCGAGGCGGTGCTGCCGTCGGCGGACGAGCTGCCGGACGTGCTGCTCGACCTGGCCGTGCCGCACGAGGACATCAACGACCTGCTGGCCCTGCGCGCACGCCTGGCGGATGACCCGGAAGCGCGGTGGCTCCTGGACCGCGGCGTCGACGGGACGGTGCGGGACATGGGGGTGGCCGGCGCGGGGCCGCGGTATCCGCCGCTGCCGGTGGAGTTGGGCTCACTGGGGGTCTTCTTCTACGTGTACGTCTTCGTGGCGTCGCTGCCGTACGTGCGTGCGTACCACCGGAGCCGAGGCATCCCGGACGACGTCTCCCGGCGTACGCTCGCCGACCTCGGACGGCACATGGCGGTGCACCGCAGGGCGCGCGGCGGTCCCGGGCTGCTGCACCCGAGCTGGAACTCCCTGCATTTCCGGGGCGAGCTCTACCAACTGGGGCGGCTGCAGTTCCAGCGCGGGGTGCTGGGGGAGCGGATGGGCGACGCGGTGGCCGCGGCGGGGCATTGCGCGGGCCGGGGCGATCCCTGCCTGGACCTCCACATCACCGACTTCCGGGGGCCGCTGTCCCCGGAGGCCTGCGACCGCTCGGTGGAGCTGGCCCGGGAGTTCTTCGCGCGGCACTTCCCGCAGGAGCGATATGAGACAGCCATGTGCCACTCCTGGCTGCTCGATCCGCAGCTGAAGCGCTATCTGCCCGCGGAGTCGAACATCGTCCGCTTCCAGGAGCGCTTCCGCCTCGTGGACGGGCATGACCGGGAGCCGGACGACAGCGCTCCCGTCGCCTTCGTCTTCGGCGACCGGGACCTGCCCGTGGCCGAACTGCCGCGGCGGACAAGGGTGGAGAGGGCCGTGGGGGACCATCTGCGGGGCGGAGGCCACTGGTACGGGGGGCATGGCTGGTTCCCGCTGTAGACCGCGTGGCCACGGGGAGAGGGGGGAACGGCGCCCTGGAGCGCTTCGTTGACGGGGCATGACCACTGAGATGCGTGAGGGATACGAGGGGACGGGCCCCGGAGCGATCACGCCGGACGGCTGCGCGGTGGACCTGTACGCGCGCCTGACCGTCGGGGACGAGCCGGACGTCGTCGCCGGAGCGGTGCGGGCCGGGGCGCACATTCTGGAGCTGGGCAGCGGTGCGGGGCGGGTGACGCGTCCCCTGCTCGAGCGGGGGTTCCGGATCACGGCCGTGGACGAGTCCTCCGAGATGCTGGAGAAGGTCTCCGCGCTCGACGGGCGGGTGCGCACGATCCGGAGCCCGATCGAGACGCTAGACCTGGGCGAGCGGTTCGAGGTGGTGATGCTCGCGTCGTTCCTCGTGCACACCGGCGACGTCTCGGTGCGGCGCGGGATGCTGCGGGCCTGCCGGAGCCATGTGACGGACGACGGCTGTGTGCTGATCCAGCGGGAGGGCGCGGATTACCACACGAATCTGCCGAGGGAGCGGGTCGACCCCGGTGGGTTCACGGTGCGGATCCTGTCGGCGGAGCCGGTCGGGGACGGGGTGAACGAGGTGCGCGCGGAGTACGTGTTCCCGGACGCCGTATGGACCCAGACGTTCCGCGCCCGTCCGCTCACGAAGGAGGAGTTCGAGCAGGTGCTGCTGGAGGAGGCGGGGCTGAGGGTCGACAAGTACCTGACGGAGGACGGGACGTGGGTGCGGGCGGTGCCGGTGCGCTGATGTCCGGGACGGGGGATCCACGGAGTTGGGGTGGCGCCCGGCGATGAGTTCTGCGGGGCGGGTCGGTCTATCTCGGTGACAGCACAACAGCCCCTGTTCACCTAGGAGATCACCATGACCACGGCCACCACCACCCCCACCACCCCCAGCGCCTCCGCCCGGACCGCCCCCGCCTCCACCACCGGCGGCTCCGCCTTTGCCGGTCGTCGTTCCGTCCGCGTCACGCTGCGCACGCTCCAGGTGGTGCTCGCGCTGTTCTTCGGTCTCGCCAGCGGGGTGCCGAAGCTGATCGCGCACCCCACGGCGGTGGAGGCCTTCGAGAGGCTCGGGTGGGGCGAGCCGGGGATGTACACGATCGGCGCGCTCGAGGTGCTCGGCGGGATCGCGCTGCTGATTCCGGTGCTCAGTTCCGTCGGCGCGACGGCTCTGGTCGGGCTGATGATCGGCGCGTTCATCGTGAGCGTCACCGCGCTCGGCGGGGAGAACGCGGCCACGCCGCTCGTCCTGATCCTCCCGCTGGCGTGGATCGCCTGGGCGCGACGCGGGCAGACGGCGGAGCTGGTCCGCCTCCTCGTGCGGCGCGGTGCGTGAAGGGCGCCGCACCGGGATGGAGTTCCGTCCCCGTGCCGAGGGCTCACCGGGCAGCGCCGGGTGGGCCCTCGGTGCGGGGACGGGGGCGCGTGGCTAGCCGCCCTCGAAGCCGCGCAGTCGTTCCATGTCCCGGCGGTCGCGCTTGGTGGGGCGGCCCGTTCCCCGGTCGCGGATGCCGGCCGGGGCCACGGCCTCGCGGGGCGGTGGCGGAGGGCTGTTGTCGACGTAGCACTCGACGGCCACCGGAGGGCCCACGCGCTTGCGGATGAGGCGTTTGACGACGACGACGTTCTCGCGGCCGCCCGCGTGGCGCAGGCGTACCTCGTCGCCGACGTGCACGCCGTAAGCGGGCTTCACGCGCTCGCCGTTGACCCGCACATGGCCGCCCTTGCAGGCCGCCGCGCCCATCGAGCGGGTCTTGACCAGGCGTACGGCCCAGATCCAGGCGTCGATCCGCACGGTTCCCCCGCCCGCGGCGCCGCCCGCCCCCGCGCTCCCGCCCGTACCCGCGCCCCCGCCTGAAGTCTCCGAAGCCATGCCTCGACTTTAATGCCTGCCCGGCGGTGGGGGAGGCGGTGTGTGACAGCCGTGCGGCAGCAGTGCGGCATCCCCGGCCGCACGGCGAGCCGTTCGGGATCCGTTCCCCTCGGAGTCTGATAATTCGGGCTAATCACCACAAAGCCTGATGTAGACCCAGGGGTGCCGCCTATGAAGCTCGAAGCCACCGTCGATGACCTGATGGACACGTTGCGCGCCGACCTCGAACGGCTGGCCGCGATCCCCTCGATCGCCTTCCCCGGCTTCCCCTCCGAGCCGGTCCAGGAGGCGCACGATCTGCTGGTCGAGCTGTTGCGGGCAGCGGGGGTGGCGACCGTCGAGCGGCTCGACCTGCCGGACACCTCACCGGTGATCTACGCGGAGATCCCGCCGCCGACCCCGCAGGCGCCGACGGTCCTGCTCTACGGCCACTACGACGTCCAGCCGCCCGGCGACGAGAGCCTGTGGAAGTCGCCGCCCTTCGAGCCGACCCCGATCGAGGGCGGCCTGCGCGCCCGGGGCATCGCGGACGACAAGTCCAACGTCATCGCGCACCTGGGGATGCTGCGGGCCTACGGCGGCCGGCCGCCCGTCGGGATCAAGATCGTCATCGAGGGTCAGGAGGAGTACGGCAGCGCCTTCGACGACTATCCGCCCACCGACCCGGAGCGGTTCGCCTGCGACGCCATGGTGGTCGCCGACCTCGGCAACCTCCGCCCCGGCACCCCCACCCTCACCACCGCCCTGCGCGGCGCGTCCGAAGTGGTCGTGGAGGTGCGCACCCTCGACGAGCCGCGCCACAGCGGGGAGTTCGGCGGCGCGGCGCCCGACGCCCTGCTCGTGCTCCTCAAGGCCCTGGCCACCCTGCACGACGTACACGGAGACGTGGCCGTGGAGGGGCTGCGGCGGGAGGACTGGAGCGGCACGAGCTACACCGAGGACGAGTTCCGCTCGCTCGCCGGTGTGCGCGAGGGGGTGCCGCTCGTCGGCAGCGGCAGCCTGGGCGAGCGGCTGTGGAGCGGCCCCGCGATCACGGTGGTCGGCCTGGACGCGCCGACCGTCGAGCACGCCGCTTCGGCCGTCGTGCCGTACGCGCGCGCCAAGTTGAACCTCCGCTTCCACCCCCGCCAGGACGCGAAGGAGGCGCAGGGCAAGCTGGTCGACCACCTGCGCTCGCTCACGCCGTTCGGCGTCCCCCTCACCGTCACGCCCGGCGACACGGGACCCGGCTACGAGGCGGCCACCGGCGGCCCCGCCTACCGAGCCGCCCGAGCCGCGCTCAAGGAGGCCTGGGGCGAGGACGCCTCGTTCGTGGCGACCGGCGGCTCCATCCCCCTGGTCAACGGCCTCGCGAAGGCGGCACCCGGCGCCGAGGTCCTGCTCTTCGGAGCCCAGGACAGCATGTGCAATCTGCACGCCCCGAACGAACGCGTCCTCTTCTCCGAGCTGCGCAACACCGTCGTCGCCATGGCCGCCTTCGTGCGGGAGTACGCCGCCGACTTCGACGGCGGCGATGCGGCCGGGAAGAGCCGCGCATGAGTACCACGGCGACCGATCCCGGCACCGAAGAGCCGCAGCACAAACGGAAGTTCACCTTCCCCAGCGCTCTGACCATCCTCGCGATCGTCACCGTAGGCGTCTGGCTGCTCGCCTTCCTCATTCCCTCCGGCGCCTACGACCGCAACGACAAGGGCGCCCCCGTCCAGGGCAGCTACCACCGCGTCGACTCCGGCCAGAGCTTCGTCGACCGGCTGGGCGACCTCTTCCTCGCCCCGGTCAACGGCCTGTACGGCATCCAGGACGAGAAGTCGGGCGTCGTCGGGCCCGACATGACCGGTGAGCTGTACGGCAGCGCGGGCGTGTTCCTGTTCGTGCTCGCCATCGGCGCGTTCATCACCGTCGTCTTCGCCACCGGCGCCCTGGACCGCGGCATCGGCCGCCTCGCCCACCGCCTGCGCGCACGCGGCGCGATGCTGATCGCGGGCGTGATGCTCGTCTTCTCCGTCCTCGGCACGGTCGAGGGATTCGCGGAGGAGACACTCGGCTTCTACGGCCTGATCGTGCCCCTGATGCTGGCCCTCGGCTACGACCGGATGGTCGCCGTCGGCGCGATCATCCTGGGGGCCGGGATCGGCGTGCTCTGCTCGACGGTCAACCCGTTCGCGACCGGGGTCGCCTCCTCGGCCGCGGACATCTCGCTCGGCGACGGCATCGTGCTGCGGTTCGTGATGTGGGTCGTCCTGACCGCGGTCACCATCGCCTACGTCATCCACTACGCGAAGCGCGTACAGAAGAACCCGGAACGCTCCCTCACCGGCTTCCTGCCCGGCGACCGCGAGCAGACCGACGAGGACGCGGGCGAGGTGCCGGAGCTGACGCGCCTGCACAAGGCCGTCCTCGTCCTGGTCGCCCTCGTCTTCGCCTTCATGATCTTCTCCGTGGTGCCCTGGTCGAGCGCGCTCACCGGCAACGCGGATGCGAAGCCGTACGGCTTCGAACTCGACTGGTCCTTCCCGCAGTTGGCGGCGCTCTTCCTCTGCGCCGCCGTGCTCGTGGGGTGCGTGGCACGGATGGGCGAGCAGAAGCTCAGCTCGACGATCATCCAGGGCGCGGCCGACTTCATCTCGCCCGCGCTGGTGATCGTGCTCGCGCGCGGCGTCACGGTGATCATGAACAACTCGAAGGTCACCGACACCGTCCTGCACTCCATCGAGGGCGTCGTGAAGGGCACGTCCTCCGGGCTCTTCGCGATCATCGTCTTCGTCGTGAACCTGCCGCTGGCCTTCCTGATCCCCTCCACCTCCGGCCACGCCACCCTCGCCATGCCGATCCTCGCCCCCCTCGCCGACTTCGCCGGGGTCTCGCGCTCGGTCGTCGTCACCGCATGGCAGGCCGCGAGCGGCTGGATGAATCTGTGGGTGCCGACCACCGCCGTGACCATCGGCGGCGTCGCGCTCGCGAAAGTCGGCTACGACAAGTACCTGCGCTTCGTCTGGCCGCTGCTCGCCATTTTGTTCGTACTGATCTGCGCCTTCGTGGCGCTCGGAGCGGTGATGACATGACGAATCCCCCAACCCCCTCCCCGACCCCCTCCCCGACCCCCTCCACCCCCTCGCCCCCCTCAGCCCCCTCAAGCGCCGCGGCCAGGCCTTCGGCCGCCGCGTACCGCAATCTCGCGGTCGCCACGGTCGGCTTCACGCTCACCTTCTGGGCGTGGGACCTCATCGCGCCGCTCGGCAGCGACTTCGGGGAGCGGCTCGGGCTCTCGTCGTTCGCCCAGTCCCTGCTGGTGGCCGTGCCGGTCATCGTCGGCTCGCTCGGCCGCGTCCCGGTCGGCGCGCTCACCGACCGCTACGGCGCCAAGCGGATGTTCCCGCTGGTCTCGGCGCTCACGATCGTGCCGGTGCTGCTGATCATCCCGGCCAAGGACAACTACATCGCGATGCTCGCGGTCGGCTTCCTGCTCGGCCTGGGCGGCACGACGTTCGCGATCGGCATCCCGCTGGTCAACTCCTGGTTCCCGCCCGCCCACCGGGGCTTCGCGCTCGGCGTCTTCGGGATGGGCATGGGAGGCGTGGCGCTCTCCGGGTACTTCACGCCGCGGATCGCCAAGCACGGCGACAACCTGCCCTTCCTGGTCGTCGCGATCGCCCTCGCCGCGTACGCGGTGCTCGCGGCGCTCCTGATCACCGACCGCCCCGACCGCCCGGTGCCGACGAGCCCGCTCACGACCCGTCTCGGTGCGGCCGGCCGGCTGCGGGTGACGTGGGAGCTCTCCGCGCTGTACGCGATCGGGTTCGGCGGCATCGTCGCCTTCGGCGTCTATCTGCCCACGTACCTGAAGACCTGGTACGACCTCTCGCCCACGGACGCGGGCACGAAGGCCGCCGGGTTCGCCCTGGTCACGGTCATCTTCAGGCCCATCGGCGGCTGGCTCTCCGACCGGATCCACCCGGCGACGGTCACCTCGGTCGCGCTGTCCGTCGTCGCGGTCTTCGCCATCGCGCAAGCCTTCGAACCCCCGCTGAACCCGGGCGGCACGATCTTCTTCCTGGCCATGGCGGCGGGACTCGGCACGGCGAGCGGCAGCGTCTTCGCACTCGTCTCCCAGGTGACGCCGCAGGCACAGGTCGGCTCCGTGACGGGCATCGTCGGAGCGGTGGGCGGCCTCGGAGGGTTCGTCCCACCGCTGGTCATGGGGGCGATCTACAGCGCCAAGGACTCGTACTCGATCGGCTTCATGCTGCTCTCCGATCTGGCGCTCGCGGGATGCGTGTACGCGTACGGGCGGATGCGGGGGCTGCGGGCCGGTTGACCCGTGGGGCGCGCGGCCAGCGGGTTATCTTCGGCCGATGGGCCTTTATCCGGAGATCGAGCCGTACGACCACGGCATGCTCGAAGTCGGCGACGGCAACCGCGTGTACTGGGAGGTCTGCGGCAATCCGCTGGGGAAGCCCGCGGTCGTGCTGCACGGAGGGCCGGGGTCGGGGTGCACGCCGTTCTTCCGGCGGTACTTCGACCCCGAGTCGTATCGGGTGGTGCTCCTGGACCAGCGCGGGTGCGGGCGTTCGACACCGCCCGCGAGCGACCCCCGTACCGACATGAGCGTCAACACGACCAAGCACCTGCTGGCCGACCTGGAGTTGCTGCGGCGGCACCTGGGGATCGAGCGGTGGCTGGTGTGGGGCGGGTCCTGGGGGTCCGTGCTGGGGCTCCGCTATGCGCAGACGTATCCCGACCGGGTGTCCGAGCTGGTGCTCACGGGGCTCGCCACGGGGAGCCGGGCGGAGGTCGAGCTACTGACCCGGGGGCTCGGGCGGATCTTTCCGGCGGCGTGGGAGGCGTTCCGGGACGGGGTCCCGGAGGGGGAGCGGGACGGGGATCTCGCCGCCGCGTACAACCGGCTCCTTGAGTCCTCCGACGCGGAGGTGCGGGCCGCTGCCGCGCGGGCGTGGACGGACTGGGAGACGGCGTTCGCGTCGCAGCCGCCGCGGTCCGTTCCCCGGTACGAGGACGAGACCTTCCGGGCGGGATTCGCCCGGACCGTCACGCACTACTTCGCCCATGACCACTGGCTGGGCGGGGACGAGGTCGTGCTGCGGGACATGGGGGCGCTGGCCGGGATTCCGGGGACGCTGGTGCAGGGGGTGCTCGATCTCGGGAACCTGGTGGGGATTCCCTGGCGGCTCCAAGGGGCCTGGCCGGGGAGCGAGTTGATCCTTGTCGAGGATGTGGGGCACAACGCGGGGGCGCGGGGGATCGCGGAGGAGCTGGTGCGGGCGACGGATCGGTATCGGGCGGGGTGAGGTGCGGGCGGTCCCTGCGGGGCTTTCCCCAATCCCGCCCCTTCCCGAAACCAAGGGGCTCCGCCCCCTGGACCCCCTTACAAGATGTCCTCAAACGCCGGACGGGCTGGAACAGCCCGTCCGGCGTCTAATCCTGTTCTTCCTCGCCGAAGAGCTGCCGCACCGTCGACCGGTAGTTGGTCCTGACGTGGGCCAGCGCCACGCCCCGCGCCCGCTCCGCATCCCCCGAGGCCACCGCCTCGTACAACTCCCGGTGTTCCGCGAGGAGATGCGTCCACTCCTCGTTCCGCCGCGTCATCCACCGCAGCCGCCCGTCCACCGGCTCCATGACCGAGGTCAGCAGACCGTTTCCCGCCATGGCCAGGAGGCGGTCGTGGAAGCGCGTGTTGATGTCCGTGATCGCCTCCGCGTCCGCCGTGCGCGTCGCCTTCGCGGCGCTGTCGAGCAGGGCGGACAACTCCGCGAGGCCCTCCTGCGTGGCGCGCTGCGCCGCACGACCCGCCGCGAACACCTCCAACGCCTCGCGCAGCTCGAAGAGTTCGGTGACATCGGTGCGGGTGAGGCGGCGGACCACCGTTCTGCGGGGGGTCTCGAACATGACGAAGCCCTCGGCGACCAGGGCCCGGATCGCCTCGCGGACCGGGACCCTGGACACGCCCAGCCGCTCGGCGAGCTCCCGTTCGACCAGGCGGTCGCCCGGCCTGAGGCGTCCGGCGATGATCTCCTGCCGCAGCTCGGCGAGCACGCGTTCGCGTACGGCGGCCAGCGGCTGCTCCACGGTCGTCATGGGGTCCATCATTGCCGAACCTTGGATCGATTTACCGATTCGTAACCGCGCGGACATTGCCGGGCGCCTCCGGGAGCGGGAGCATGACGGGATCTTTGGTATACCAAACTTTGGTATACCAAAGAGCGCCGCACCTCCGTCCCCCCTGCAGGAGGCCCCGTGTCCCTCACCCAGCGCGCCGACGCCCCAGGCGTCGCGGCCGACTTCGTGCCCGATCCCCGCCTCACCAACGAGGACCTCGCCCCCTCCGCCGAACGCAACTGGAAGGTCTTCGACCTCTTCGCCCTGTGGATGTCCGACGTCCACAACCTCGGCAACTACACCTTCGCGGCCGGTCTGCTGGTCCTCGGCCTGAACGTCTGGCAGATCTTCACCTCGCTCCTCGTCGGCTTCGTGCTCATCTACGCCGGGATGAACATGATGGGCCGCATCGGACAGCGCCACGGCGTGCCCTTCCCCGTCGTCAGCCGCATCAGCTTCGGCGTCTGGGGCGCCAACATCCCCGCCCTGATCAGGGCCGTGATCGCCATCATGTGGTACGGAATCCAGACCTATCTGGCCTCCATCGCGGTCAATGTGATGCTGATCGCCGCCTTCCCGAGCCTGGACGCGTGGACCGAGCACTCCTTCCTCGGCCTGCACGCCCTCGGCTGGTGTTCGTTCGTCGCCCTCTGGCTGGTGCAGGGGCTGATCATGACCCGAGGCATGGAATCCGTACGGAAGTTCCAGGACTTCTGCGGGCCCGCCATCTGGGTCGTGATGATCGCCCTCGCCGTGTGGATCCTCTGGAAGGCCGGCTGGACCATTTCGCTCACCAGCACCCCGAACCCGGTCTCCACCGGTGAGCAGGTGCGGCAGTGGTTCGGCGCCATCGGGCTCATCCTCGCCACCTACGGCACGCTGATGCTCAACTTCTGCGACTTCTCGCGCTTCGCCCCCGACTACCGCACCGTCAAGCGCGGCAACTTCTGGGGCCTTCCCATCAACTCCACGGCCTTCGTGATCCTCTCCGTCATCGTCACGGCGGGCAGCCTGGAGGTCTTCGGCAAGGCCATCACCGACCCCGCCGAACTGGTCGCCGAGATCGGCAACACCTGGGTCCTCGTCTTCGGGGCGCTCACCTTCGCCGTCGCCACGATGGGCGTGAACATCGTGGCCAACTTCGTCTCACCCGCGTACGACCTGGCCAACGTCTGGCCGCAGAAGATCACCTTCAAGATCGGCGGGATCATCTCCACGGTCGCGGCCCTGCTCGTCACGCCGTGGAACCTCTATTCCAACCCGACCGTCGTGAACTACTTCCTGGGCGGGCTCGGCGCCTTCCTCGGACCGCTGTTCGGGATCATCGCGGTCGACTACTTCTGGGTGAAGCGCGGTCGCATCGACGCCGAAGCGCTCTTCAAGGCCGAGCCGGGATCGCCGTACTACTACAAGAAGGGCGTCAACCCGAAGGCGCTCGCCGCCTTCGTGCCGACGGCAGGATTCGCGGCGGTGTGCGCGCTCGTGCCGTTCTTCGACTACGTGGCCCCGTACTCCTGGTTCATCGGCACGGCCACGGCCGCGCTCCTGTACGCCGTGCTGTGCCGCGCCGAGCGGACCGCCGCCGTCGCCGCCGAGGTGGAGGCCTAGTGCGCATCGTCGTCACCAACTGCAATACGACCCGGGCGATGACCGAGGAGATCGTGCGCGGCGCCCGGGAGGCCGCCGCCCCCGGCACCACGATCACCGGGCTCACCCCCGCCTGGGGGCCGGAGTCCGCCGAGGGGTGGCTCGACAGCTATCTTTCGGCGGCCGCCGTTCTCGACACCCTGCGTGGGCATGAGGAGCCGTACGACGCCGTGGTGATGGCCGGGTTCGGCGAGCACGGACGCGAAGGCGCACGCGAGCTCCTCGACGTGCCCGTCGTCGACATCACCGAGGCCGCCGCGCATCTGGCCTGCCTCCTAGGGCGGCGGTACGGCGTCGTCACCACCCTCGACCGGGCGCGCGGCCAGATCGAGGACAGCCTGCACGCGGCGGGCGTCGGACAGAACTGCGCCGCCGTGGTCGGGACCGGCCTCGGCGTCCTGGACCTCGGCGACTCCGAGGTCACCGTCCGCGCCTTCCTCGCCGCGGCCGAACGGACCCGCGACGCGGGCGCCGAGGTCCTGGTGCTCGGCTGTGCGGGAATGACCGGCCTCCAGGAGAAGGTCGGCGCCGCCCTCGACATGCCCGTGGTCGACGGCGTGGCCGCGGCGGTGAAGCTCGCCGAGTCGCTCGTGGGCCTCGGCCTGACCACGAGCCGCGTCGGCGGCTACGCCAAACCCCTGCCGAAGACACGTACTTGGGCGCCGCCGTCGGAGTGATTCTTCGGGTGATCTGCCGCCCGACCGGCGGTGTACGAGGCCTCATGAGGGCCGGGTCACCGCAGACTCCGGGGAATGCGCCGGGCCCATCCGGTGCCGAGCAACTGGAGGTGCCCGGTGTCGCAGCCGCCCTTCCGATCCCCTGAGCGTGTCCGTCCCCGCCTCGCCCGGTTCCTCGCCGCCGCGCTGCTGCTGAGCGCGGCGGCTTCCGGTGCCTCGGCGTCCGGTGCCCCGGCTTTCGGTGCCCCGGCTTCCGGAGGGGCGGCCAAGGGTGCGGCCGGTGCCGCGTACGCCGCCGCGCACGCGGGCGACGCCCCGGGTCCCTCCTTCTGGGTCGACCCGGACACCGCCGCCGCCCAACAGGTCACCGCATGGCGCCGCCAGGGCCGCAGCGCCGACGCCCGCCTCCTGGGACGCATCGCCGACCGCCCCCAGGCCGTGTGGCTGCACAGCCCGGGGCCGGGACCCGTGGTCCGCGCGGCCACACAGGCGGCGAGCGCGACGCGGCACACCGCGGTGCTCGTCGCGTACTTCATCCCGCACCGCGACTGCGGTGACTACTCCGGGGGCGGGGCGGGGACCGCGGCGGAGTACCGGCGGTGGATCGACGAGTTCGCCGAGGGCATCGGCGACCGTGCCGCATACGTCGTCGTCGAACCGGACGCCGTCGCGCAGAAGATCGCGGGCTGCGCGAAGGCCGACGCCCGCGAGCGCTACGGGCTGCTCGCCTACGCCGTCCACCGCATCAAGGCCCGCCCGCACGCCAAGGTCTATCTCGACGCGGGCAACGCGGGCTGGATCCCCGCCGAGAGCCGCCTGGTGGGCCCGCTGCGGCAGTCCGGTATCGCCAGGGCCGACGGCTTCGCCGTCAATGTGTCCAACTATCAGACCGACGCCGTGAGTTCGGCGTACGGGCACCGCATCGCGGCAGCACTCGGCGGCGACAAGCACTTCGTCGTCGACAGCAGCCGCAACGGCAACGGCCCCTACACCGGCGGCGGCAACGAAGCCTGGTGCAATCCGCCGGGCCGCGCACTCGGCACTCCGCCCACCAGCTCCACCGGCGACCCCGCGCTCGACGCCTACCTGTGGATCAAGCGCCCCGGAGAGTCCGACGGAACCTGCCGGGGCGGGCCGAGGGCGGGTCAGTGGTGGCCGCAGTACGCCCTCGGGCTCGCGAGCAGGGCCCGGGGCTAGGTCTGGTCGGGGACCACTGCCGTGGCGGTGATCTCGACCAGTTGGCCGGTGTAGCCGAGGCAGGTCGTGCCGAGCAGGGTGGAGGTGTGCGGGCCCTTCGCGAGCAGGTCGGAGGCGCGGACGACCTCCCACGCCTGGCTCAGCACGCCGGGTTCGTCGCTCACGACGTACACCGTGCTCGCCACCACCTGGGTCAGGTCGCTGCCGATCGCGCGCAGGGCCTCGTCGAGGTTGGCGACGACCTGCGCGGTCTGGCGCGCGACGTCACCCTCCCCGACGAGGTTCCCCTCGGCGTCGAGCGGCACCGAGCCCGCCATGAAGGCGAGCTTGGTGCCGGCCTCGACCAGGGCTGCGTGGGCGTATCCGGGCGGCGGGAAGAGGGTGGGTACGACGGTTCGGTGAGTGGTGGCCATGGTCCTGATCCTGCGGGAGGCGGCCGGCGGGACGCATCCGAATTTCACCCGGGCAATGGCAGGCGGGCCTGTCTCAGCGCACCGCCGCCGGTGAACTCCCGCTCCGTACCAGCAGGTTCGGCGCTCCCTTGCCGTCCGCCGGCGTGGTCCAGACGTCGCGCTTCCTTCCCTGTTCGCCCGGGAGCGCGTACGCCAAGGTGTCGTCGTCCAGCCATGCGGCCTGGTCGTCGACGCTGCGGGTCTCGGCGAGGGGGTGTTCGCGCATCGTGCGCAGGTCGAGGACGTAGAGACGCCAGGGTTGCGAAGTCCCCTTCCGAACGCGCTTCTTGAAGGCCAGCCGTGTGTTGTCCGGGGAGAGGGAGGGGCACTCCACGTTGGTGCGCAGGGTGCGGGCCGCCCACTTCTTCATGTCGCCCTGGACCAGGTACGTCTTGCCCTTCGTGGAGACGGTGGCGTAGAAGCGGTTGTCGTCGTCGGCGAAGGTGACGCCCCAGTAGTTGACGTCGGGGGAGTGATAGCGGCGGCCGTCGAGGGTGAGGGGGATCTCCTCCATGTTCTTGATCAGGTAGCCCGTGCGGGTGTCCAGGATCGAGGTGCGGGTGGAGAAGGAAGAGCCCGCGTACGAATCCCCCGTCGCGAACATCGTCCAGGACAGCATCCGGCCCGACGCCGAGACCCGGGCCCGGTTGGGGATGCCGGTGAGGGCGATG
Organism: Streptomyces sp. NPDC057302; assembly: GCF_042667685.1. Lineage (NCBI taxonomy): Bacteria > Bacillati > Actinomycetota > Actinomycetes > Kitasatosporales > Streptomycetaceae > Streptomyces > Streptomyces sp. NPDC057302. The sequence continues at coordinate 35,945 of NZ_JBHUZJ010000023.1, forward strand.
CGGCGCTTCTCGCGCAGCTGCCGGTCCAGGACGAGGGCGTACGACGTGGGCGGGATGCCTGGGCGGCGCTGGAGGCAGAGCGCGGTGTCGGCGGCGGCGTAGAAGCGCTCGCAGGAGGGGCCGCCCGTGGTGCGGGCGCCCTTTCCCGAGGCGTTGACCGTACGGGCTACGCGGCCCGCGCCCGCTTCCGTGCCGCGGAAGTAGAGGTGGCCCGGGTCGAGTGCGAACTCCGATATGGCGGAGGTCGGTTCGGCCCGTTCGGCCGCGTGCAGGGTGTAGCCGACGGCCACCGTCGCGAGGACGGCGGCTGCCGCGGCCACGGCGATGATGCGGGCGCGCAGGGACTTGAGGGCGGGTGCGGAGGTGAGGGCGGGGCCGGGTGTAGGGGGCTTCATGTCTGGGTCTGCCTTTCCCGGCGGGGGAGGAGCGCCGTCGCGCCCGCCAGTGCCGCCGTCAGTGCGAGCGCCGCGCAGGTCAGGGCCGGGCCGATGCCCCACAGCGTCCAGGCCGCGCCGAACCCGGCGGCCGCGACGAGGCGGGCCAGGGCCTGGCCCGTCTGCAGGACCGCCATGCCGCTGGCCCGGCGTCCCCGCGGCAGCACGGGCGTGGCGAGCGCCATCAGGACGCCGTCGGTGGCCGCGTAGAAGACGCCGAGAAGCAGGAGTACGCCGATGAGCAGGGCCCATCCGTCGGCGGGGGAGAGCAGCAGGACGTATCCGCCGAGCAGCGCCACATGCCCGGCCAGGAAGGGCACGCGGCGGCCCGTGCGGTCGGCGAGGCGCCCGGCGGGCACGGCCAGCAGCAGATAGACCGCGGCGGCGCCCAGCGGAAGCAGCGGGAACCAGCTCACCGCGAAGTCGAGCCGCCGCTGGAGGAGCAGGTAGAGGAAGGCGTCGCCGATGGTGGCGGCGCCGAGGAGGGATGTGGCGCAGAGGATGCGTCGGAAGGCGGGGAGGCGCAGGAGGTCAAGTGCGGTGCCTCGGGGCTGTGTTGTGGCCGACTGGGATGTCGGGGTCGGGGTTGGGGTCGAGGTCGGGACCGGTGTTGGGGTTGGGGTTGGGGGTGGGGTTGGAGCCAGTGGTGGTGGCGCGGCGGCCCGTCCCGGCACGAACGCGATCAGTATCAGCACTCCGAGCAGCCCGAAGCAGAAACTGACCACGAACACGGCGTCGTACGCGTCCGCCGTGGCCCAGAGCAGCGCGAACGCGGCGAGCGGACCGAGCAGCGCGCCCGTGGTGTCCATCGCGCGGTGCACGCCGAACGCCCTGCCCAGGGCGTCCGGCGGGCTGCTGAGCGAGATCAGCGCGTCGCGCGGCGCGGTCCGCACGCCCTTGCCGATGCGGTCCGCGGCGAGCGCCGCGCCGATCCCGGCCGTGGCGCCGCCCGCGAGGAGCAGGCCGAGCCGGGAGAGCGCGGAGAGGGCGTAGCCGCCGCCCGCGACGAGCTTGTGCCGTCCGCCGCGGTCGGCGGCGTACCCGCCGAGGAGTCGCACGAAGGCGGTGACGCCGTTGTAGAGGCCGTCGAGGAATCCGAACTGGAGTGGTGATAGCCCTAGTTGGAGCACGAAGTAGAGCGGGAGTACCGCCGTGACCATCTCGGAGGAGATGTCGGTGACGAGGCTGACCGCGCCGAGGGCGAGGACGGGGCCGGCGACGCGGCCCCGTCCTGTCTTGGTCCCGGCCTTGGTCCCGGTCTTGGTCCCGGTCTTGGTCCCGGCCTCGGCCGTGGGAGCAGCCTCAGCCTCGCCCTTCGCCTTGGCGACCGCGTTCGTTGATGCCAGATACATCGCAGCGACTCAGCAGCTCGGCAGCTCAGCAGCTCAGCAGCTCAACGGCACTTGTAGGACGGGCTGCTGTCCTTCGTCGCGCCGTCCGTGCCGACGAGGTTCCAGGAGAAGCCGGTGTCGGTGAAGCTCAGCTGCACCACGCCGAACTTCTTCGTGATCCGCTTCTGGCTGTTGGGCTGGACTTCCTCGATCTTGTAGGGGTTGGCGCCGCCCATGCCGCCGAGCAGCTCGACGATGCCGTTGGCGTCGGCCTTTCCGTCCGGGTTCTGCGGCGCGAACCGCTCGTAGTGGTGGTCGTGGCCGTTCATGACCAGCTCGGCCTTGTTGGCGTAGAGGAGCTTCCAGATGGGCCTGCTGACCGGGTCGTTGCCGTGCTCGCCCGAGGAGAAGAGGGGGTGGTGCCAGTAGGCGGCCACGCACTTCTTGGAGTTGGCGGCGAGGTCCGCCTTGAGCCAGTCGATCTGCGACCTGTCGTCGAAGCCGTTGGAGTCCAGCGCGATGAAGTGCCAGTTGTCCTGGTCGTAGCTGTAGTAGCTCTTGCCCTTGGGGTAGGCGACGCTGCCGAAGTAGGACTTGTAGCCCTTCAGGGCGCCGTCCGGGTCGTACGTCTCGTGGTTGCCCGGCACCGGACGCGTCTTGTCCTTGAACGCGCCCCAGCTGGTGTCGTAGTAGTCCTCGAAGTCCTTGAGCCGGGCGTCGTCGTACTGGTTGTCGCCCATCGTCAGGACGAAGGACGGGTTGAGCTTCTCGACGAGCGCGGCGGTCTTGGGGTGCGCGCAGCCGCTGTCGTCCGAGGTGCACTGTTCGGCGATGTCTCCGGCGGCCACCGCGGTGAAGGCCGCTTTCGTGTCCTTGCCGCTCGGCGCGGCGTCGGCCTCGTCGGCCGGGGACCAGAGGAGGACCCCGCCGACGAGCGCGAGGGAGACGCCTGCGGCCAGGGGGATGGCCCAACGGGCTTGGGGCGTACGGGATTTCGTGGCGCGGGGGGTGGGCGGCATGTCCGTCTCCTAGATCGGCGTGGGGGGCCGTGAGCGGTGCGGAGGCCAGTCGCAGGCATCTTGTCGAGGCGCCATGTCCGCGTCAATAACTTCGGCGGATTATTGTTAGGAAAGTTTCCTACCAGAGCTCACCTCGGGGCGGCTGGCCTAGGGTGGCGTGCGGGAATGACGTGCGAGTGGCTGAGGGTGAGCGGGGCGGTGAACTAGGTGGTGGGCGAGGTGGCGGACGTGATGGCGGGGGGTGCGGCTCGGTCCGTCGCGACTGCTGGCGCCGCTGACGCTGCTGGCGCCGCTGACGCGCCCGCTGCCGGGCTCCTCCGGGAGCTCGTGCGGACCTGCGCTGCTGTTTTCCTGCCGGCCGAGGTGCCGCGGGAGGGGCGGATCGCGTTCTGGGCGCCGGCGGGGAGGCTTTCTGGGGGTGGGCTTCTTGGCGGCGGGCTTCCTGGGGGTGGGCTTCCTGGGGGTGGGGCTGCTGGGGGTGGGCTTGCTGGCGGGGGCGGGGTGCCCGGGGCTGGGATTTCCGGTGTGGGTGGGCTGTCTGGTGGGGGTGGGTCTCCCGGTGTGGGTGGGCTGCCTGGTGGGGGCGAGTCTCCCGGGGTGGGCGAGTCTCCCGGTGTGGGTGGGCTGCCTGGTGGGGGCGAGTTTCCCGGCGTGGGCGAGATCCCCGGTGTGGGTGAGCTGACTGGTGGGGGTGAGATTTCCGGTGTGCGTGAGCTGCCCGGTGTGGGTGAGCCTCCCGGCGTGGGTGAGATCCCCGGCGAGCTGCCTGGCGTGAGCGAGCCTCCCGGCGTGGGCGAGCTGCCCGGCGCGGGTGAGATCCCCGACGAGGGTGAGCTGCCCGGTGTGGGCGAGCCTCCCGGTGTGGGCGAGCTGCCCCGCGAGGGAGAGCTGCCCCGCGTGGCCTGGCTGCCCGGTGCCGTCGCGGGGGAGATCGCCGTTGTGCGCCCCCATGGCAAGGGGGTCCGCACGCGTACCGTCCCCGCGCTGATCCTGCCGGTGGCCGAAGCCGTCGGGCTGTTCCTGCGGGCCGGTCCCGCGCACCCCGCCGTGGCCTGCTGGGCCGCCGCCACCCGGCATGCCCTCCACCTGGCCGCGCGGGGCAGGCTGCTGCCGGGCCTGACCCGCGGCGACCTGGACGCGTGGCGGGCGGGGCCGCTGGACGCCGCCGACGTCACGCAGCTGCGGGCGATCGCCGCCGCACTGCCGGCCGAGGCGCACGCCGTACCGCTGCCCGGCAGCAGGCCCCTCCTGCTCCCCGAGCCGTTCGCCCTGGTCAGGGCCTTCGTCGACGCGGTGGTGGACACCCTGCCGCGTACGCCCGCCGCGGCGCACGCGGTCGGCGCCCCCTTCGCGGCGCGGGAGCCGCAGCGGCTGCCGGGCGCCCGGGAGTGGGCCGCGGAGGTGGCGGCCGGGATGGACGCGGGGGTGCGGGTGTCGCTGCGGCTCGACCTACAGGCGCACGAGGTGTTCGACGGGGCGTCGGTCGATGTGCCCGACGATGTGCCTGATGGCGTACCCGCTGCTGAGCCGGGCGGCCGGACGGGTGGTTTCCGTGAGCGCGGCGGCTCCCGGGGAAGCAGCCGGACAGGCGGCTCCGGCTCCGGCTCCGGGGGAAGCAGCCGGACGGACGACTCCCGCTCCCGCTCCCGCTCCCGCGAGAGCGTGGCGAGCCCCGCGGCGGCCGTCGTGCAGGTGCACAGCCTCGCTGACCCCACCCTCGTGGCGGACGCGGCCCAACTCTGGTCCGGCGCCGACCACTTCGGCCCGCGAGCCCGCGTGGACACACTGCTCGCGGTGCGACGCGCGGCCCGCGTATGGCCCCCGCTGACCCGCCTCCTTGAACGTCCCCGCCCCGACGTACTGCCGCTGAGCGAGAGCGAGTTGTACGAACTCCTCGGCACGGCGGCGACCAGGCTGGCCGCGGCGGGTGTGGCCGTGCACTGGCCGCGTGAGCTGACCCGCGGCCTGACGGCAACCGCGGTCGTACGCCCCGCGCCCGGCACCGCGGCGGACAACTTCGACTTCTTCAAGACCGAGCAACTCCTCGAATTCCGCTGGCAGTTGGCTCTGGGGCCCAACGACGGCGAGGGCGGCGACGGCGATGGTGAGGGCGGAGGGGGCGGCCCCCTCACCGAGGCCGAGATGGACATCCTGGCGGAGGCGCACCGCCCGGTCGTACGCCTCCGTGACCAATGGGTCCTGGTCGACCCCGAACTCGTACGCAAGGCACGCAAGCGGGATCTGGGACTCCTGGACCCGGTGGACGCGCTCTCCGTCGCGCTGACGGGGGCGGCGGAGGTGGACGGCGAGCGGGTCGAGGCGGTCCCGATCGGCGCGCTGGCCACGCTGCGGGAACGCCTGACCGACGACCTGCGCCCCATCGCCCCGCCCCCCGCACTCGCCGCCACCCTGCGCGACTACCAACTGCGGGGCCTGGCCTGGCTGGACCGGATGACGTCGCTCGGCCTCGGCGGCTGCCTCGCCGACGACATGGGCCTGGGCAAGACGGTCACCCTGATCGCCCTCCATCTGCACAGGGCCCGCCCCGAGCCGACACTGGTGGTCTGCCCGGCATCGCTGCTCGGCAACTGGCAGCGGGAGATCGAGCGGTTCGCGCCGGGGACGCCGGTGCGCCGCTTCCACGGCACGGGCCGCAGCCTCGACGGTGACCTGGCGGGCGGCTTCGTCCTGACGACGTACGGGACGATGCGTACGAGCGCGCCCGAACTGGCCGACCACGCCTGGGGCCTGGTGGTGGCGGACGAGGCGCAGCACGTCAAGAACCCGCACGCGGCGACGGCGAAGGCGCTGCGCACGATCCCCTCCCGGGCGAGGGTGGCGCTCACCGGAACCCCGGTCGAGAACAACCTCTCCGAACTCTGGGCGCTGCTCGACTGGACGACGCCGGGGTTGCTCGGCCCGCTCAAGTCGTTCCGCGCACGCCACGCGCGCCTGGTGGAGGGCGGCGAGGACGACGAGGCGATGGCGCGCCTGGCCCGGCTGGTCCGCCCCTTCCTCCTGCGCCGCAAGAAGTCCGACCCGGGAATCGCCCCCGAACTCCCCCCGAAGACGGAGACGGACCACCCGGTCACCCTCACCCGCGAACAAGCCTCCCTCTACGAAGCGGTCGTACGCGAGACGCTCGCCCGCATCGAGGCGTCGGAGGGCATCGCGCGCAGGGGCCTGGTCATGAAACTCCTCATGGCGCTGAAGCAGATCTGCAACCACCCGGCGCAGTACTTGAAGGACGGCGAGATCACGACACGCGGGGGCCGCTCCCGCTCGGGGAAGCTGGAGCTGCTCGACGAACTCCTGGACACGATCCTGGCGGAGGACGGCGCGGTCCTGATCTTCACGCAGTACGTGGAGATGGCGCGCCTCCTCGAGTCGCACCTGTCGCGGCGCGGCATCGGCACGCAACTCCTGCACGGGGGTACGCCGGTCCCGCGGAGGGAGCAGATGGTGGACCGCTTCCAGTCGGGCGAGGCACCGGTGTTCCTCCTCTCCCTGAAGGCAGCGGGCACGGGTCTGAACCTCACCCGGGCGGGCCACGTCATCCACTACGACCGCTGGTGGAACCCGGCGGTCGAGGAACAGGCCACGGACCGCGCCTACCGCATCGGCCAGACCCAGCCGGTCCAGGTCCACCGCCTGATCACGGAGGGCACGGTGGAGGACAGAATCGCCGAACTCCTGGCGGCGAAGCAGGCGTTGGCGGACGCGGTACTGGGCGGCGGAGAGGCAGCACTGACGGAACTGTCGGATGCGGACCTCGCGGATCTGGTGTCGTTGCGGAGGATGTCGTGAGGGGCGCGGGCGAGGGCGCGGGCGGCTTGGGCGGTGCAGGCAGTGCGGGCCGTACGGGCGGTGCAGGCAGGGCTGGCAGTGCAGACGGCGCTGGTGGCTTGGGCGGCGCGGGCAGCGCAGTCGGTGCGGGCCGCACGGGCGGTGCAGGCGGTGCAGGCGGTGCGGGCCGCACGGCCATGAACTCCGCCAGCGGCGCCTCCCACACCGGCTCCGGCGCTGGTCCCCACACCGGCTCCGCCAGCAGTGCCTCCCACGCAGCCCCCGGCGCGGGCTCCCGCACCGGCTCCCGCACCGGAATGACCTCCGCCAGCCGCGCGACCGGCGCCGGTCGCGTCTTCCCCCCGCTCCCTCAACACCCCGACCCCAAGGCCCCGTTCGCCACGTCCTGGTGGGGCAACGCCTGGATCGGTGCCCTGGAGGGGACGTCGCTCGACGCGGGCAGGCTCGGGCGTGGGCGGGCCTACGCCCGTGAGGGTCACGTCGACACGATCACGGTCGCCCCGGGCCGCATCGTGGCGTACGTACACGGCAGCCGCCCCCGCCCCTACCGCGCCGAGATCCGCATGCGCACCCTGACGCCGGAGGACTGGAACAACTTCCTGGACGCGGTGGCCACCGAACCCGCCCACATCGCGGCGCTCCTGGACAAGGACATGCCGCACGCGCTGGTGGAAGCGGCGGAGCGAGCCGGAGTGCAACTCCTCCCCGGCCCCGGTGACTTGGTCCCGTTCTGCACCTGCCCGGACCACGGCCGCCCCTGCAAACACGCGGCAGCGCTCACCTACCAGACGGCCAGACTGCTGGACGCCGACCCCTTCGTACTCCTCCTCCTGCGAGGCGGAGACGAACAAGCACTCCTCGACGAACTGGCCCAGCGCAACGCGCACCGGGCGGCCCGCGAAGAATCCGCCGCGACGCAAGGCGGCGCGACCGGCGAATCCCTCCCCGGCACCCTGGCCCGCGACGTCCTGGCGACGGAGTACCGCCCCCCGCTCCCGCCCCCGCTCGCACCCCCCGCCCACCCGGGCGAACCCCCGCTCCTGCCCTCCCTGCCGGGAGCCCCGGACCCCACGTCCCTGGAGTTCCTGGCCACGGACACGGCGAACAGGGCCCACGCGTACCTGACCACCGGCGCGAACCCCCTCCCCGCGACCGACCCCTGGCACGACGCGGTCCGCCTGGCCGCGTCCCACCCCGGCCTCACTGGCCGCCGCACGTTCAGCCGCCAGTTCGCCGAACTGGCGAGGTCGGTGCACCACACCCCCGCCGACCTCTCCCGCGCGGCGGCGGCCTGGCGCCAGGGCGGTGAGGAGGGCCTGTCGACCCTGGAATCGCCCTGGGACCCCCCGGCGGGCCCCTTCGACCGGGCCCGAGGCGCCCTGATCACGGCAGACCTCCCCCGCATGACCATCCACCACAACCACCTCACCAACGCCTCGGGCTCCCTCCAACTCCGCTACGGGCGGGACGGCCGCTGGTACCCGTACCGAAGCGAGCCGGGACGGGACGACTGGTGGCCGGAGGGGGAGGCGGACGCGGATCCGGTGGGGGCGCTGACGGCAGTGATCGGCTACTGACCGCCCCGCCGATCCATCACGCACTCAGGTGAGCGAGCAGGTCGTCCCCCGCCGGGTAGGGCCGTTCCGCGGGGAGGAGGCTCTCGACGGTCGCGAGGCCGTTCTCGCGTACGAGGGTGTGGATGGCCCTGGCCCGCTCGGTGACGTCCGTGATCGAGACCGTCCACTCGTCCGCGTAACGCCGCGCGGCATCGCCCGTCAGGCCCAGTTGGAGGGAGCGGTGCGGGAGGGGGTTCAGGTGCGGGTCGCGCTCCGGGTCCCACTGGACCCGGGTGGGAGCACGCCGCAAGTCCCGCTTCCAGGCCGCCTGGGAGGGATGGAGCCCGCGCGCGTAGTGCGACAGGCACGCGTGGCGCAGCGCCCACTCGAAGCCCTCGCGGGTGATCTCCACCGCCAGAACGGTCTCCTGCCCCTCCTTCGTCGCCCAGCCGCAGCGGTACATCATCCAGAGGAAGCTCGGCTTGATCCATGTCATGCGATCGCGCTTCCAGGCATCGGGAAAGCGGCCTGCGCGGGCCGCGGGCTCACCGATCTCGGGGGCGTACGCCTGGTAGACGGTGACCGTCGACTCCGTGTAGAGGGCTCGGATCTGGCGGGTGGGCGGTGCGGCGGTGTCGTCGGCGTCTGTGCGGTTCATGGTCGTCAGCCTGCGGTCCGAGTGAACTCGCTGGCCAGCGAATTGTTCGAACCGCCCACCAACCGCCCACGAGGCGTTCACAAAGCAGTCGTCGAGCGTCACATCACGGAAATACGCACGCCCCTTGCTCGCCAGGAACACCGTTTACGGTGGAACACACGCCCAGGCCGATGTCGTCCGGCGGCGCGTACGCACGTGCACATCCACACCTACGTGCGTACACGTACACCTCCCGACGACGACTGAGCAGGTGAGCCCCCTGATTTCGCTGATCCCGCGCGCCGCTTCCCTTCCGCCCTGGCTCGGGCATGCCCTGCGTACGCAGCGTGGGCCCGTGCCGTGGCATTCCGTGGTGCGGGGTGCGCTGGCCGCCGGGCCGGTCTTGTGTGCGGGTGTGGTTGCCGGGCGGGTCTCCCTGGGGGTGGTGGCCGCGCTCGGGGCCATGCTGGCCGGGATCAATGACCGGGCGGGGAGCAGGCGCGTCGCCGTGCGGCGGCTCGGGGTGCCCGCGCTCGCGGGGGCGGGTGGGCTCGTCCTTGGGGCGTACGTCGGTGAACGGGTCGGCGGGTCGTATCTGCTGCCGCTCGTGTTCGCCGTGCTCGGGCTTTTCGCCGGTGCCTTCAGCGCTGTCGGTACCGTCGCCTCCGCCGGTGGTACGCAACTGCTCGTGGCCGCCGCCATCGGAGCGGGCATGCCCTTGCCCGAGCCCGGATGGCAGCGGGCGCTGTTCTTTCTCGCCGGGGCCGGGTGGCTGCTCGCGCTGCGGCTCGTCCTGCCCTCGCCCTCGCCGGGCGAGGGATGGACCGGCGCCGGTGCGGGCCGCCCTTACCGACTTGACGGCGAACGCACCGCCGTCGCAGCCGTCTACGAAGCCGTCGCCGCGCTCCTCGACTCCGCCGGCACCTCCCGGTCGACCGCCCGCCGCGCCGCCCTCACCGCCGCGCTCGACCAGGCCCAGGACGCCCTCTCCGGGCCACGCCTGCGCCGCCGCGCCAGCTCCGCGGCCGAGCGGCGGCTGCACGCGCAGTACCTCGCCGCGCTGCCGCTCGGCGAGGCGGCGACCGCGCTCGCCTGGGCCGGGGAGCCGCTGCCGGAGCGTGCCGGAGAGGGGCCGCGCCGTCTCGCCGCCGCCGTCCGCGACGGCGTTCCCTGCGGGCCGCTGCCCGCGCCCGCCCGCTCCGGCGCCGGGCTGCGCGCCCTCGACGACGCTCTGCTGTACGCCGCCGAAGCCTTCGACAGCGGCATCGCGAAGCCCCCGCGCGGCGGCGGGCGCGGACCCGTCGGCCTGCTGCGCACGGCTGCCGGGCCCGGCGGGCGCGAGTACGGCGTGCGCGTCGCGCTCTGCTTCGGGGCGAGCGCGGCCGTCGCGCAGGCCCTGCACCACCCGCACTGGTACTGGCTGCCCGCCACCGCCGTCTTCCTGGTCAAGCCCGACCTCGGGCCGCTCGCCTCGCGCGTCCTGTGCCGCGCGCTCGGCACCGTCCTTGGCGCCGTCCTCTTCGCCGCTCTCGCCGCCCTGCTGCCGCGCCCCGCCGGGCTCGTCGCCGTCGTCGCCGTGTGCGGTGCGCTGATTCCGGTCGCCACCCGGCACTTCGCCGCCCAGACCGCCGTCGTCACCGTGCTCGTACTCGCCCTCGTGATGGTGGGCGGGGAGCCGCAGGCCTCCTGGGGGCGGATCGGCGAGACGCTGCTCGCCTGCGGGATCGTCCTGCTCGTCGGGCATCTGCCGTGGCCGGTGCAGCGCGGTGGCCGCGTGCAGGACCGGCTCGCGGCGGCCCGCGAGTCCGCGCACGCCTATCTGCGCCACGTCCTGAGCGGCGCGGGCGACGGAGGGCCACCCGTCGACGGCGACCACCGCGCCGCCCGCTGGGCCCTGCGGCGCGATGCCTACCGGACGCTGGCCGAGGCCCGCGCCGCGATCGACCTGGCGGCCGCCGAACTCCCCACCCTGGCCCGGCACTCCGCGGGCTCGGAGAAGGTGGCGGCCACCCTCGAACGCCTCGTCGACACCACGACCGCCTGCGCGGTGCACGTCGACGACACGGGCCGCCTGCCGCGGCGGCACGCCGAGCGCCTCGACGCGCTGCTCGCGGAGCTCACCGCGGTGGCCTGACCGACCCGGACGACACGGGCCTGCCTCAGAAGTCCACGCGCAGCCGGTCGTCGAGCCGCGCCACCGAGTCCTGCGCGTACTTCTTCACGTAGTCCTCGCGGATCTCCTCGACCAGGGCGTCGCGCTTGGGCGCCTGTGCCGTCGGATAGAGGAGGATCAGCTCGTACGAGCGCTCACGCTCGATCTTGCCGTTCGAGTCCCGCCACTGGCCGCGGCCGTCCTGCACCGTGAGGCCGTCGGGGAACGACGGCGTGACCTCGTCGTCGATGAACTTCATGAACTGCTTGTCGGTCACGTCGGGGCCGCCGTCGGGGCGTTCGGTCCCGAAGAGGAGACGGGTCTCGGTGTAGGCCTGACCGCGGGACACCTGCGTGGTGGTGGTCGTGCCGGGCGCGCGCGTGTCGCCGTCGAGCGAGGCGTACGCGGCCGGGGCGCCGACGGCGAGGACCGCGGCGGCGGCCGCGGCCACGGAGAGACGGGTGCGGGAGACGCGGGAGAGGGTGAGGGCCATGGGGTTGATCCCTTTCTGGTTCTGCTTCTGTTCCTGCGGCGGGGAGGACGGACGTCGACGGATCTCCGAGTACGTTGATCCATATCGCGCGCAGACGGTAGCGGACACGCCACGCGCCCCGCCCTCACTCTCGTGGCCCCACGGCTTGATATCTCTGCCTGCCCGTAAGTCGCCGTCTTCCCTTCCGACACACAACTCCCCTACGTTTCACCCGTCTTGACCGGAGCGTGGGAGGGGACGGCTGACATGAGGGCACGTACTGGGAGAGGCCTCGCCTTGGCGCTCGCCGCGACGGCCGCGCTGGCGTTCGGCGGCGCGGGGTCCGCGAACGGCACCGGCCGCGCCGCGGACGACCCGGCGCCGCGGTCGCCCTACGCCTCCACCACCGGCGTCGGCGTCCACAACGCCTACGAGAAGTCGAAGTACCCGTACTTCGCCGACGCGCTCGACTCAGGCGCCGGGATGCTCGAACTCGACGTATGGACCAATGTGTTCGGCAGCGGCTGGCGGGTCTCGCACAGCAACCCCGTCGGGAACGACAACAACTGCGAGAACGCCGCGAGTCCGGCCGAATTGCGCACCAAGCCGCGCAACCAGAGCCTCACCGGATGCCTCGCGGACATGAAGAGCTGGCACGACGCCCACCCCGGCCACCGGCCCATCCTGGTCAAGGTCGAGCTGAAGGACGGGTTCCAGGGGAGGAACGGACGCGGGCCCGCCGACCTCGACGCCCTCCTGAAGAGCAAGCTCGGCGACGCCGTCTACCGCCCCGGCCAGCTCACCGGCGGACACGCCACCCTCGACGAGGCCGTACGGAGCGACGGCTGGCCCGATCGGAGCGCGCTCGCGGGCAAGTTCGTCGTCGAGCTCATCCCCGGCACCGTCGAGCAGAGCAACCCGCTCGACACCCTGTGGACCGACCGCGAGTACGCCACGCACCTGCGCGACCTCGCGGCGGCCGGGCGACTCGGTGAGGCCGCCGCCTTCCCCGCCGTGCTCGGCGCCGAGGCGGGCGACCCGCGCGGGCGGTACGCGGACGCGGCGATCCGGCCCTGGTTCGTGCTGTTCGACGGCGACGCGTCCACGTACGCGGGCGGCACCATCGACACCAAGTGGTACGCCGACCGGCGCTATCTGGTCGTCATGACCGACGCCCACAACGTCGCCCCGGCCATCGACTCCGTGAACCCCACCGAGACCCAGGCGCGCGACCGCGTCGCCCTGCTCGCGCGCGGCAACGCCAGCATCGTGTCGTCGGACTGGTATCCGCTGCCGGGCGTCCTGTCGACGGTGGTTCCGCGCGGCTAGCGCTCGATCCGTATCCACACCGGCGCGTGGTCGGACCCCGTCGCGTTCCGCCGCTCCGCCGGATCCTCGTCCACGCCGACCGAGGGCAGCGCGGTCGCCGTGGAGCCGGGCACACCCGTGCCCGCCGCCGTCACCATGTTCAGGAGGCTGCGGCTCACCAGGACGTGGTCGATCAGCTCGCGGCGGCCCGCGTGGATGCGCGAATAGCGCTGCTCGGGCGGGATGAGCGGGGCGACGTTCCACAGCCGTTTCGCGTCGCCCTTGTCGGGCTGGTCGAAGCCGGGGGTGCCGATCTCGGAGCCGGGCGGGCCGAGCAGGATCTGGGTCGTCGCCGCCGGCACCTCGTCGTTCAGGTCGCCGAGCACCACGACGTCGTGCTCCCGGCCGTCCCCCTTCAGGAGGCGGTCGGCCACGGAGCGCATCAGCGTCGCCTCCGCCGCGCGCCGGTAGAGCGCGTACGCCCCGAAGCGGGCCCGCTCGCCCTCGTCCCGCGGCTGGAACCGGCCGCCGCCGTAGGAGAGCAGCTTCGACTTCAGATGGCAGACGGCCGCGTCGAAGAAGAACGCACGCGTGCTCACCGTCACCGCGAGCACCCCGCGCCCGGCCGCCGCCACGGGCGGGCCCGCGTCGCTGACCTGCACCGGACGCAGCGGCGCGGGGAAGGGACTCTCGTCGGCCACGACGAACACCGGCAGCGTGCTGAGGAAGCCGACGCGGGTGCCGCGTTCGTCCGCGTGCTCCGAGAGCGTGGTGTGCCAGGTGCCCTCCAGCATCCCGGCCAGATCCTCCAGGGCCTCGGGATCACCGACCTCCTGCACGCCGAGCACGCTCGGCCGCAGAGCCTTGATCGTCGCCGCGAGCGAGGCCAGCTTCGCCTCGTACGCGGCCTTGTCCTTGGGCCCGAACTTGCCGCCGGGCCGGTAGAGGTTCTCCAGGTTCCACGTGCCGAGGAGCATGGCGGGCTCCAGCTGCTCTCGCGAGGTCGGTTGAGTTGACGTCAGCGTGCCCGTGAATCCGCCGACGCGACAGGGCACGGGATGCGCACTCCCCGTACCTTGAACAGATGACGCCGCCTCCCGCGCACGGCCCCGCCGACCTCGTCATCACCGGCCGCGGCCCCGCCGACCTCGTCATCACGGGCTGCACGGCCCTAGTCCACGACGAAGGGGGCCGGGCCGGATTCCTCGACGACGCGGCCATCGTCGTACGGGAAGGACGCATCGACGCCGTCACGACCACCCCGGCCGTGGCCGGTCTCCAGGCCGCCGAGCGCATCGACGCGCGCGGCCAGGCGGCCCTGCCCGGCCTGATCAACTGCCATACGCACACGCCGATGGTGGCCCTGCGCGGCCTCGCCGAGGATCTGCCGGCGCACGAGTGGTTCAACGACTGGATCTGGCCCATCGAGTCCAACCTGACCGAGCGTGTCGTCGGGCTCGGCGCGCGGCTCGCCTGCGCCGAGATGATCCGGGGCGGGGTGACGACCTTCGCCGACCACTACTTCGCGATGGACACCGTCGCCGGCGCCGTCGCGCAGAGCGGCCTTCGCGCCAACCTGGGCGCGGCCTTCTTCTCCTCGCAGGGGCCCGAAGGCCGCGCCGCCTCGGTGGAGTTCGCGCTGCGGCAGCGCGGCGCCGCCGACGGCCGCATCACCACCTCCCTCGCCCCGCACGCCCCGTACACCGTCGACGACGCGGACCTCGCCGCGACCGCCGAACTCGCCCGCGAGCACGGCCTCATGGTGCACCTGCACGCCTCCGAGAACCGGGCCCAGACCGACAACAGCCTGGAACGCCACGGCCGCACCCCCATCGAGGTCCTGCACCGCGCCGGACTGCTCGACGTCGACGTGCTCATCGCGCACGGCACCGGCATCCTCGACCGCGACCTGCCCGTACTCCAGCAGGGCACCGGCCGCATCGCCGTGGCGTCCGCGCCGCGCGGCTACCTCAAGTTCGGCTGGGACACCACGCCCGTGCGCGCCCTGCGCGAGATCGGCATCCCCGTCGGGCTCGCCACGGACGGCGCCGCGTCGAACAACACCCTGGACGTATGGGAGTCCATGGCGCTGACGGCGCTCGTGCAGAAGTCCACGCAGCGCGACCCGGCCTGGCTGACCGCACGCCAGGCGCTGGACCACGCCACGCTCCAGAGCGCGCGGGCCGTCGGCCTCGGCGACGAGATCGGCAGCCTGGCGCCGGGCCGCCGCGCCGACATCATCCTCGTATCCCTGGACGGCCCCCACACCCAGCCCGTGCACGACCTCGCGGCCACCCTCGTACACAGCGCACGCTCGGCGGACGTCACCACGACGATCGTCGACGGCCGGATCCTGATGCGCGACCGACGGCTGCTCACCCTCGATGTCCCGGAAATCGTGGCGGAGTTGGGCACCGAACTACCCGCCCTGATCGACCGCAGCCACGGCAAGCGGATCCAGGACTACGAGGGATGAGGGCCGAGGGCTGAGGTCTGAGGGCCGGGGCGGCCCGTCCCTCGACGGATTCTTTCGAAGTTTCTTCGCCGCGACCGATGAGTTCCGGTGAGCCCGCAGGTCACCCCTCGCAGAGGCACGGATCCGAGGGGCGGATCCGCAGGAGGGACTGAGGGACCATGGGACTTCCCGGCATCGTCACGCGCGAGGAGTGGCTCGCCGCGCGCGAGGAACTGCTCGTCAAGGAGAAGGCGGAGACCCGGGCGCGTGACGCGCTCAACGCCGAGCGGCGGCGGCTTCCGATGGTCGAGATCGACAAGGAGTATCTGTTCGACGGTTCCGACGGCAAGGCGACGCTGTTCGACCTCTTCGACGGGGATGCCCAACTCATCGTCTACCACTTCATGTTCGCCCCGGAGTGGGACGCGGGCTGTCGCAGCTGCTCGGCCTTCCTCGACCAGATCGGGCACCTCGCCCATCTGCGGGCCCGCGGCACGAACTTCATCGCGGTCTCCCGCGCGCCGTTCACCAAGATCCTGCCCTTCAAGGCGCGGATGGGCTGGACGGTGCCGTGGTACTCCTCGAACGGCAGCGACTTCAACCAGGACTTCAATGCCACGGTCGTCACCTCCGGCGCTGAGGGCGGGGAGTCCGGTGAGCAGCCTGGCCTCAGCTGCTTTCTGCGCGACGGCGACCGCGTCTTCCACACCTACTCGACGTACGAACGCGGTCTGGACTGGGTGGCCTCGTACTCCAGTCTTCTCGATCTCACCGCCCTTGGCCGGCAGGAGGAGTGGGAGGAGCCGAAGGGCCGGTCGACGGGGATCGGGGCGCCGGCGGGTAGTGGTCGGGTGAGGTATCACGACGAGTACGAGAGGTGAGGAACTGGCACAACTCGGTGTCAGGTGCGTCACGTTGCGAGTCCTTTGGGCCCCCCGGCGCGTTCTAGTCCGTAAGAGTCCGTCAGGACTGCCAACGGGGGAGCAAAAGGACGATGATGAACGATCGAGTGGTACTGGAACGCTTTCCGGCCGGTGGGCCGCGAGGATCGTGGCCCGCGGAGGACTTCGCGCGCGCCCGCCGTATGGAGGGGCAGGAGGCGGAGGTCGTGATGGACCTCGCATCCGACGCCTTCCTGGTGATCGTGCGCGAGACCGGTGTGAGCACGGTGACCGGCCTCGGCGAGGTGGTGGCCGCCGCATAGGCCCGAGCGCTCGCCTCAGCGTTAGCCTCAGCGTTCGCCTCAGCGCTCGGTGTGCCCGTTCGGTGAGGGGATCTTCGCGGTGAACTGGTCGGCCTGGAGGGCGTACAGCTCCGCGTAGACACCGCCGGTCCGCAGGAGTTCGTCCGGTGTGCCCGACTCCACCAGGCGCCCTCCGTCGAGGACATGGACCAGATCCGCGTGGCGCACCGACGCCAGGCGGTGGGTGATGAGGATGACGGTCTGGCCCGTCCCGGCAAGGGCCCTGATCTTCTCGAACACCTCCAGCTCGGCGCGGGCGTCGAGCGCCGCCGTCGGTTCGTCCACGATGAGGATGCCGCCGCGCCGGTACGCGGCGCGCGCGATGCCGAGCCGCTGCCACTGACCGCCCGACAGCTCGTGCCCGCCGGTGAAGGCACGCGCCAGCAAGGTGTCGAGGCCGCGCGGCAGATCGGCCACGACGTCGCCCGCGCCCGCCTCGCCGACCGAGGCGCCGATGCGGTCGTCCGTGAGCGGCACCGACGACCGGCCGATCGCGATGTTCACGCGGGCCGTGAACGGCCAGCGCTTGAAGTCCTGCGCCACCATCGCGATGCGCTCCGCCAGTTGATGCCGGTCCGCGCTCGCCGCGTCGACGTCGTCCCACAGGATCCGGCCGTTCTTCGGCGCGTACAGACCGGCGAGCAGCTTCACCAGAGTGGTCTTGCCCGAACCGTTCTCACCCACCAGGGCGACGATCTTCCCGGTCGGCAGGGTGAGGGAGACATCGCTGAGCGCGTCCCTGCCCGCGGCCCCCGGATAGCGGAAGGTGACGTTCTCGAACCGGATCTCCCGTGGGTCCGGCGGCAGTTCGGCGCCACCGACCGGGATCGCGCGCTGCTCGGCCTCCACGAAGAGCCGCTCCAGGTCGCCGACGAACAGGGCGTCCTCGTGCAGGGAGTTGACCTCGAGGACGAGCGTGTCGAGGTTGGACGCGCCGGTGCGGATCGCGATGACGGCGGTGCCCGCGACGGACAGCGCCATCGCCCCGGCCAGCAGCAGTCCGCCGAGCGTTGCATACGTGGCCACGGTGGCGACGCCCGTCCACGCCGCCGCGATCAGACCCGTGCGGGCGGCGAGCCGCGCCAGCCGCGCCTGCTCCTCCTCCGCGGCCTCCGACATGGACCGGTAGTGCCGCAGCAGGAACGGCCCCACGCCGTGCACCCGGATCTCCGGGGCCGCACGCGCCTCCGTGAGGAGGCTGCCGATGAGCCGCCCCGCGCGGGCGTGCTGCACCCACGCGTGGAAGGAGACATAGCGGCGCCGGGCGATCGTCAGGGCGCTCCACGCGCTCGGCAGGGTCATCGTCACCAGGAGCGGGAGCAGCACGGGGTGCAGGACGGTCAGGACGCTCGCCGCCGCGAGCAGCGAGATCATCGCGTTCACCACGCGCGTGGAGATGCCGATCATGCGGCGGGCCGACGAAGCGCCGTACTGCGCGGTGTCGAGCAGTTTGTGGAACGCGTCGTCCTCGATGGCGGACAGCTCCACCGATGCCGCCTTCTCCAAGTACTGCTCGGTGGCGACGCGTTCGACCTTCGGTTCGAGACGTCCTGTCGCGTACGTCGACGCGGCGCGCAGCAGCGCGGCCACGAACAGCACGCAGGCCATCGTCACCAGGGCGGGTGCGGCGCCGCGCATCCGGTCGGCCACCGGGGCGTCGGTCATCAGGCGGCCGAGGACGCTGTTGACCGCGAGGAGGCTCACCGCCTGGGCGAGTCCGCGGCCCACCTCGGCGCCGATGACGACGCGCGCCGCACGCCGGTCGGCCTGCCAGGCGAGCCGGAAGCTGGCGGCCAGGAGCGCGGGCAGCCGCTTCAGCATGGAGCGGAACCCCAGCTGGAGGAAGGCCTGTTCGTGCTGGGCCCAGCCGGTGTCGTAGCGCAGGGGGCCGCCGAAGAGCAGCGACTCCGACTCCGAAGTCCCGGACGCTTTCCGGGCGTTGTACTGCTTGTCTTTCGTCTGCTTCCCCTTGTCCCTTTGTCCCTTCGAGGACGACCCCGGCGGAGCCGATGATGACGGCACGCAAGGCTCCCGCGCCAGCGGGTTTTGGGGAAGGGGCGAGGGTGAGGAAGGGGCGGGCGCGGTGAAGAAGCGCCGGAGGTCAGGCCCGGACGGCCCTGGACCATTGCGGTGTGGTCCCGGTGGCCCTGCACCACGCCAGATACAGCGGGATCGGCGGCGTATAGGGAACCTCGCCCCCGGAGGGGCTGTGGATCAGCGAGGGGGCGCGCCGGGCGCCCGGCACCACGGCTCCGGCGGCGTAATAGGCGGGGGAGGGCCATTCGAGCGCGACATCGGAGTCCGCGGGCACGATCCACCACCAGCGGGCCGCGTCGACGTCCTCGTACACACATCCGACGCGAGGCAACCGGGCCATCAGCCGGGGGCCGAACCGCGCGGGAACCGAGACCGCGTCGCACCCCAGAGGCTGCGACATCCCGTCCGGGACGGCGAGCCGGGTCGGCGCGGGCGGAGCGGTGGCGGCAGACCGCCCCCGTTCGAGGCGGACCAGCGTGTCCAGATCCAACAGCCGCCGCACCGTCACCGTGCTCACACGCCCCCTGCCCACGTCGTCCTCACGCCCGCACCAGCACTCTCCGTCACGTCACGCCCGCAGTTCCGCCCATACGGTGAGGCCTGCTCCGGGACCCTCGTCCCGCACGCCCCACGCGTTGCTCACCGCCTCGACGAGAAGCAGTCCCCTCCCGTGCTCCTCGTCGGCGTCGGGCCCCTCCTGGGCGGGCCGCGGGACACCTGATCCATATCCGTCGTCACGCACAGCTATGCGCAGGGACCCGGGCCTGGTGCAGAGCTCGCAGACGATCCGGTGGCTCGCCGTGTGCACGATCGCGTTCGTGACCAGCTCGGACACCACGAGGGCCGCGGCGTCGCGGGCGTCCTCGCCGATGTCCCAGCCAAGGAGCTGGGCCTTGGCCAGCCGTCTCGCCTGCGCGGCGGAGCCCGGCCGTGGCACCAGCGCGAAGCTGACGCAGAGCTCGGAACCGCCATCGGCCCAGGCGTCGGCGGTAACGCCAACAGGGGCTTCGGCGGCAGCTGTGTGTAACGGCGCGGGCGGAGTCACGCCATCCACTATCGCCCCGCCGGGAACACCTTGGCAAGACCCACTCTGAAAAGTGCACAGTGGCGTGTCCCTTCCGGACGGCACATGGCACACTGCTCGCAACGGCTCCAGGTGCGGAGTGAATTGGCATTACATGGAGTACGTGGAGGTAGGACGTGAGCGAACCGCGGTCCGCGCCGACCGTCGGCCAGGTCGTCCTAGGCCGTCGTTTGCAGGACCTGCGCGAGCGCGCCGGCCTCAAACGAGAGGAGGCGGCGCGGATTCTTCGCGTCGCCCCCGCCACGGTCCGTCGCATGGAAATGGCCGAGGTCGCGCTGAAGATCCCGTATCTCCAGCTGCTCCTGAAGTCCTACGGCGTCGCCGATGACGAGGCCGACGCCTTCGTGACGCTCGCCGAGGAGGCGAACAAGCCGGGCTGGTGGCAGCGGTTCCACGACATCCTGCCGGGCTGGTTCAGCATGTACGTCAGCCTGGAGGGCGCGGCCGCCCTGATCAGGTCCTACGAACCGCACTTCGTCCCCGGCCTGCTGCAGACCGAGGAGTACGCGCGTGGCGTGATGCGCTCCGGGGCGATCGGCCAGACCAATCCCGACGACATCGAGCGGTACGTGGCGCTGCGGATGGAGCGCCAGTCGCTGCTCACCCGCGAGGACGCGCCGCGGGTCTGGATCGTGATGGACGAGACCGCCCTGCGCAGACCGGTGGGTGGTCCAGACGTGATGCGCGAGCAGATCGACAAGCTGCTCGAAGCCGTCGAACTTCCCCATGTGACGCTGCAGGTCGCGCCGTTCGCGGCGGGCCCGCACCCGGGCACGTACGGACCGTTCGTGCTCTTCCGCTTCGCCATGGCGGAACTGCCGGACATGGTCTACAGCGAGTACCTGACCGGCGCCGTCTACCTGGACGCGCGCACCGAGGTGGCCACCCACCTGGAGGTCATGGACCGCATGGCGGCGCAAGCCGCGACGGCACAACGCACAAAGGAGCTCCTGCGGGACCTCCGCAAGGAGCTGTGAATGGACCGACACCGAGCCGGTACGCGACCCGGGTCGAAACCCGGAGCCGGATCCCGCCCCGAGTCACGGGACGACTCCCGGATCTACAACGGCATGCCCGCCCGTGAACTCGGCAGCGAGGGCTGGCACAAGCCGTGGAGCGGCGGCAACGGCGGCAACTGTCTGGAGGCCATGAAGCTGGCCGACGGCCGGGTCGCGGTCCGCCAGTCGGCCGATCCGGACGGCCCGGCGCTGATCTACACGCACGGCGAGATCAACGCGTTCATCCAGGGGGCGAAGGCGGGGGAGGCCGACTTCCTGCTGTCGTGAGCGGCTCGTGACCGGCTGTAGCCGGTCGCGTCCCCTTCGTGAATCGTGAGCCCGTTCGTGAGCCGTGAGCCCGCCCGCGCGTCCGCGCCGGGCGGGCTCACGCGGTCATCGGCCGGTCGTACGGGCCGATCGGCGCCGCGAGCTGGGTCGTGCCGGTCAGCCACCGGTCCACCGCGGCGGCGGTCGCACGCCCTTCGGCGATGGCCCACACGACCAGTGACTGGCCGCGGCCCGCGTCTCCCGTCGCGAAGACACCCGGCACGCCGGTCGCGAAGTCCGCGTCACGGGCGAGGGTGCCGCGGTCCTCGACGTCTAGGCCGAACTGGTCGATCAGGCCGCCCGGCGTCCGCTCCGGGCCGGAGAATCCGAGCGCGAGAAGGACGAGATCGGCGGGGAGCGCCCGTGCCGTGCCGGGACGCGGGCGGCGGTCCGCCTCGACCTCGGTCAGGTGCAGGGCCTGTACCCGGCCCGACGCGTCCCCGGAGAAGCGGAGGGTGGACGCGGCGAACAGGCGCGCGTCGGCGTCCGCCGCGGGGGCGGTGCGCAGCTCGCCCGCCTCCTCGTGCGCGGCGGAGAGGCGGTAGACCTTCGGATACGTCGGCCAGGGCTCGGTCAGTTCGTCGCGCACGGCGTCCGGCTGCTCGTAGATGTCCAGCTGTGTGACGGAGGTGGCCCCCTCACGCACCGCCGTGCCAAGACAGTCCGCTCCGGTGTCCCCGCCGCCGACGATCACGACGTGCTTGCCCGCGGCGGACAGCGGGGAGGTGTCGAAGTCTCCCTCGCACACGCGGTTGGCGAGCGGGAGGTACTCCATGGCTTGCTGGATACCGCTCAACTCCCGCCCCGGCACGTTCAGTTCGCGCCACGCGGTGGCTCCGACGGCGAGCACCACCGCGTCGTGCCTGGCGCGCAGATCGGCGGCGCCGATGTCCCGCCCGACCGTGACGGACGTACGAAAGACCGTGCCCTCGTCCCGCATCTGCGCGAGCCGCCGCTCCAGGTGGTGCTTCTCCATCTTGAACGCGGGGATCCCGTACCGCAGGAGCCCGCCCGCGCGGTCCGCGCGCTCGTACACGGCGACGGTGTGTCCGGCCCGCGTCAGCTGCTGTGCGGCGGCGAGTCCGGCCGGCCCCGAGCCGACGACGGCGACGGTCCTGCCGGAGTGCCGGTCCGGGGGCCGTGACGGGTTGAGGCCGTCCTGCCAGGAGCGGTCGGCGATGGCGGCCTCGACGTTCTTGATGGTCACCGCGGGCTGGTTGATCGCGAGGACACAGCCCGACTCGCAGGGGGCGGGGCAGAGGCGGCCGGTGAACTCGGGGAAGTTGTTGGTGGCGTGCAGCCGGTCCGCCGCCGTGCGCCAGTCGGCGCGCGAGACGAGTTCGTTCCACTCGGGGATCAGATTGCCCAGCGGGCACGCGTCGTGGCAGAAGGGGATGCCGCAGTCCATGCAGCGGTCGGCCTGCCGCTCGACGAGGGGCAGCAGCGCGCCGGGGACGTACACCTCGTCCCAGTCCTTGATCCGGTCGCCGACGGATCGGCGCGGCCATTCCTGGCGGGCGGTGGTGAGGAAGCCTTTGGGGTCGGCCATGGCCGTCTCCCTCGCGTGCTTTCGAAGGATTTCGAAGGCTTTCGGCCACTGTACGACGGGTGGGTGGGGGCGGCGCGCTCGCGGGGCGGGGACGGGCTTCGGGGGTCTTTGGGCGCCTTTGGGTGCCTTTCGGGCGGGGCGGCCAGGTCGGTCAGGCCAGGGCGAGGATGAAGGACGCCGACGCGGCCAGTGAGGCTCCGACGCGGATGTGGTTCCACATGGTCCATTCACTGACGTACGTACGCCAGCGGTCCGCGCTCTGCGGCGCCTGCGCGTCGAGCTTGGCGAGGGCGTCGTTGCGGGGGACGTTCGCGACGATGGTCACTCCGAACGAGCCGAACAGATACAGCGCGCTGCCCAGCAGCAGCTCGACGGTGCCCTCGTCGGGCCAGAGCACGAAGGTGACGACGGCGACGACGGCGCTGAGCCCCGCGGCGCCCATGAACACGGTCATGAACCCGGCGGTGACCGCCTTGACGTTGATCGACTGCATCGCCGCGATGCCCTGCGCAGGGGGCAGCGCGGCCAGGGCGGGCATCACGAAGGTGGAGAACGCGACGAACGCTCCGGCGACCAGGCCGCAGGCGAGCGCGCCCAGGACGACGAGCACGAAGTAGGGTCCCTCGATCATGGCAACTCCCGCGTTATGTAAGGCAGCCGTCAGGTGAGCGAGCCGCAGTGATCCTCCATGGCGCGGCGCCGCACCACAAGTGAATTGCCCTTACCGGGTGGGGGGCCATGTGTGGGGCGCGCGGGCGCATAAGCGGGAGTCTGACCCCTGGGCCTTGGGCGGGGATTCGTTGCTGGGGGTGGGGGGGAGGGGTGTCCTGCCTGGGGTGGGGCTTTTGCTTTCCGTCGTCTGGGGCGATCCTGTTCCGCCGCTTCCCGGCGGGGTTTCCCCGCCCACCTACCCGATTGCCCGGGAGGGATCCGGAGAGGTCGGGAGGGCGGGTCGTGTCCGGCCCATCCGATTGCCCGGGAGGGCTGGTCGTGTCCGGCCCACTCGACTGCCCGGGAGGGGCGGGATCGGGCGGAGAGCTTCGCCGGCCCGGGGCTCAGCCCGCCACCCCCTGCCGCCCAGGTTCCTGCCAGGCCCGAAGGACCGCCTCCACCGTCGGGGCGATCCGGCGGCGTGCCTCGCCCCGGGGGACTCCGCTCATGAGGAGGCGGTCGTACGGCGTGTCCGTGTGCCGGACGGCGGCCACCACCGCCGCTGTCACCGCACCGGCAAAGAGGGCCCGCCCCGCCGCACTCCGCCCCACCCGCCCACTGCCCCGCACGGCCGCGTGCGCGGCGATCGCCCGGGACCGCTCCTCGGGGCACCCCGGGAAGAGGCGCCGTATCTCGTCCGCGAAGGCCGCGGTGAAGCGGACGTCCTGCGCGGCCCGCCGCACCGCGTCCCGTGCCCGCCGCCGCGCCCGCGCCTCCGCGTCCGCGAGGCACCGCTCCTCGGCCCGTGCGAGCGCCGGCTCCTCGACGAGCACCCCCTGGCGTTCGTACCGGCCCTGGCGCCGGTTGAAGCGGACGACCACCGCCGAGAGCCCGCTCCCCTCGCGGGCCCGCCGCGTCAGCGCGGTGTCGCCGCGCGGCAGGAAGACGAGATGGCCCAGGTCGGCGCAGTCCAGGCAGCGCGGCTCCGCGTCCTCGACGACCAGGAGGGTAAGCGGCCCGACGCGGCACTCCGCACAGTGGCGGCGCTTCAGGGGCTGGATGGCGAGAAGTCCTCTTCGGGCGAGGGGGGTTGGTGCCATACAGGGTTCATTCCCCGGCCGACGGGCGCGTACCGCCCGGGGGAGGGGTGGCAGGGCCCGGCATCATGGGACGGGTGCGACTCGAAGCGATCACCTGGGACCGGCTCACGGACACCCTCGCCGACCGGCTGCTCGACCTGAAGACGGCCGACGCGAGCCCCTGGCCCCGCGTCGCCTTCGACGGGGCCCCGGCGGGCAGGCCGGGCGAACTGGCCCGCGGTGTGGCCGACGCGCTGCGGGTGCGCGGGCGGTCCGCGCTCGTCGTCGGCGCGGAAGGGTTCCTGCGCCCCGCCTCGCTGCGCCTCGAATACGGGCGCGAGGACGTGGAGGCGTACTACAGCGGCTGGTTCGATCACGGCGCGCTCTGGCGCGAGGTCTTCGGGCCGCTGGATCCGGGCGGCACGGGCAGGGTGCTGCCCGACCTCTGGGACCCGGCAACGGACCGCGCGACGCGCAGCCCGTACGTCCGACTCCAGCCCGGCGCCCTGCTGTTGCTGCACGGCCCGCTGCTGCTCGGCCACTGGTTCCCCTTCGACCTGACCATCCACACGAGCCTGTCGCCGGGCGCCCTGCGACGACGTACGCCGGAGAGCGAGCGGTGGACGCTGCCCGCCTTCGAGCGGTACGAGGCGGAGGCGGATCCCGGCGCGGTGGCGGACGTGGTCGTACGCGCGGACGATCCACGGCATCCGGCATGGAGTGGATGAGAGATCGCGAGCAAGATGCCGAAACCCCTTTTATATGCACGTGCATGTAGTTAGAGTCTGGGCATGGCAACGACAGCGCTCCACTTCAGCGAATCGGTCCGCACCCTCCTCGACGGCAAGAACTTCGCCAGCGTCGCCACCCTCGGCCCCGCCGGCGCACCCCAGAACTCGGTGGTGTGGATCAAGCGGGAGGGCGACACCGTGCTGTTCTCCTCCACGGCGCGCCGCCAGAAGGTCCGCAACCTCGAACGTGACCCGCGCATCAGCGTCTCGGTCTTCGACCTGGCCAACCCGTACACGTCGACCGAGATCCGCGGCGTCGCCGAGATCCTCCCCGACCCGCAGAAGCGGCTCCCGCGCGAGCTCTCGCAGAAGTACCTGGGCATCGACCCGCCCGGCGAGAAGGACGAGGAGGCCCGGGTGATCATCAGGGTGACCCCGGAGAAGATCGTCGGATTCTCCGTCTGAGGGTGGCTCCCCGTCCGGCCCCGGCGGCTCCCGTCCGGCCCCGGCGGCTCCCCGCCGGAGGCCCGGCTGCTCCTTGGCCAAGGCCCGGCGGCCCGGGTCTCGGCGTGCGGACCTCCGGGGGCCCGGCGAGAATGTAGGGCGCCGGGACTAGCGGTGCCTCCGCGCCGCGCCGGCCGCCCGGCACCGGGAGGTACCTCATGACCACCGCCGGAGACATCATGCACCGCGGCGCCCAGTGGATCCCCGCACACGAGACCCTGGACCGCGCCGCCCAACTGATGCGTCAGCTCGACGTGGGCGCCCTGCCCATCAGCGACGAGAACGAGCGGCTCTGCGGCATCCTCACCGACCGCGACATCGTGGTCGGCTGCGTGGCGATGGGGCACGATCCGTCCAGGGTGACCGCGGGCGACATGGCCAAGGGCACGCCGCGCTGGATCGACGCGGGCGCGGACGTCGACGAGGTCCTCCAGGAGATGAAGGGCAGCCAGATCCGCAGGCTCCCGGTCATCGAGAACAAGCGCCTCGTCGGCATGATCAGCGAGGCCGACCTCGCCACGCACCTCGCCGACGACCAGCTCGCGAGCTGGGTCGAGAGCGTGTACGCGAAGGGCTGACCCGCCACCGGGTCAACCCTTGGCGGCCACCGAGAACGTCCCCTCGTCCGTCACCCCGTAGAGCACGCCCCCCAGCGACAGCGGGGCCACCCCGTTCGGGGAACGGTCGTCGACCGAGCCGCCTTGGTCGTCCTTGGAGCCACCGGCGTTCTTGGAGTCCTCGAAGCTGGGCTGCTCGGAGCGCCAACGCTCGCGTCCCGTACGTATGTTGATCGCGATGACGCTGCTGTCGGGCATCGTGGCGTACAGGTTGTCGCCCCGCACGGACGGTTCGCTGAAGATCCGCAGTTCGCGGGAGGTCGTCCAGAGCGGTTTGCCGCGCTTGAGGTCGAGCGCGAGCACCGTCTCGTTGGCGTAGTCGAAGAGGTACATGGCGTCGCCGCGCACCAGCGGCGGCGCCTCCGGCCTGACCGCCCAGGGGAAGTCGATGCCGCGCACTTTCCCCGACGTCAGGTCCTGGATGAAGAACCGTGACGAGACCCCGGAGTCGTCGTCCTCCCAGCGCGCGAAGTACCCCTTGCCCGCGTGCACCGTGGCCAGCCACAGATCGCCCTTCGGCGCCTTGGTCCCGCCCAGCTTCCGGCCGGTCCGCGCGTCATAGCGGGCTATCTCCGACGATGCGGCCCCGCCCTTGCGCGCGGCGGCGCGCAGATCGGCGAAGAGCGTCCCGTCCGGACCCGCGTAGAACGCGCCCGCCGAGTCGCTCGTCACCTCGTGGTGCCACAGCTCCCGGCCCGACCGCGGTTCGTACGCCGTGTACGTCGACGTGTGCGAGGCGTTCAACTCGCCCTTGTGCACCACGAGTACGCCGCTCAGATACTGGAACTCCGCGTGCGGCCCAGGCAGCCGCCACAGCCGCCTTCCGCTCTGCGCGTCGTACGCGTCGACTCCTCCAGAACCCTCCGCGCTGTACGTGAACACCGCGTCGGCGCCCACGACCGGATCGGTGACCGAGTACCCGGTGACCGCCTTCGGGCGGTGCATCGGCTTCGTCCAGCTGACCTTGCCCGTCAGGGGATCGAGCCGGGTCAGCGCCGTGGTCGGCGAGGCGCAGTAGACGCCCCGCGCGTGCGGAGTGCAGGCCTCCGACGAGGGCATCATGTCTTCCTCGTCCTTCTGGGCGCCGACATGCCACGGCTTCCAGCCCTCCGGGACCCCCGCTCTCGCCTCCGTGCCGCGCCCGCCGGAATCAGTGCCGTCCAGAAATGCCGCCGAGACCCCCGTGCCGATCATGGCCACCAGCGCCACGGCGCTCACGAGGGCGACCTTGAACCGGCGCCCGCGGCGCGGACGCGGAGCGGCGACGGCCGTCGCCCCCTCCTCTGCGTGTTCTGCGCGTTCTGCGTGTTCTGCGTGTTCTTCGGGCGTACGCTCCCGTGGCTCGCCCCGCGGACCCTCGTCCGGCAGTGCGGCCAGCGCGTCGAGGACCTGGGCCGGGGTGGGCCGGTCCTGCGGGGACTTGGCGAGGCAGGACATCACCAGCGGGTGCAACGCCTCGGGCAGCGCGCCCAGTTCGGGATCGTTGTGCACGGTCTGGTAGGCGGCCAGGTACGCGTTCTCCGCCTCGAACGGGCTGCGCCCCGTGGCCGCGTACACAAGGAGGGCGCCCAGCGCGAAGACGTCGACCGGCGGCCCGACGTCGCGCGGGCTGCTGAACTGCTCCGGCGCCATGAACGGCGGCGACCCCATCACCAGGCCGGTCTGCGTCCGCACGTCGCTCTGCGCGGCGCGGGAGATGCCGAAGTCGATGACGCGCGTCATCCCGCCGTCACCACCGGTGCCGCTGCCGCCGCCGCTGTCCGCGCCGTCCGTGGACTCGAGCAGCAGCACATTGCTCGGCTTCAGGTCGCGGTGCACCACTTCGGCGCGGTGGATCTCCCGCAGCGCCTCTGCCAGTTCGCCGCCGAGCCGCTTCAACTGCGGCCAGTCCAGCGGTCCTTGGTCGGCGATGCGCTGGGCGAGCGTGTCCCCGGGGACGTACGCCGTCGCCATCCAGGGCAGCGCGGCCTCCGGGTCGGCGTCCACGACCGGCGCGGTGAAGGCCCCGCTGACCCGGCGTGCGGCCTTGACCTCCTGGCGGAAGCGGGCACGGAACTCGGGGTCGTCCGCGTACTGCGTATGGACGACCTTGACCGCGACCGCGCGGCCCGAAGCCGAGCGGGCGAGATAGACGACGCCCATGCCACCGGCGCCGATCCGCGACTCGATCCGATAGCCGCCGATCGACTCCGGATCACCCTCGCGCAGAGGCATCGGTCACCGTCCCCCCGGTTTCCCCCGTAGTTGGCATGGCCCGTACACCCTAGAGCCAGCCGCTGCGCCGGAAGCCGCGGTAGAGCGAGAAACAGATGACGGCGATGACGCCGACCACCAGTCCGTAGCCGTACTTCCAGTGCAGTTCGGGCATGTGGTCGAAGTTCATGCCGTACAGACCGCAGATCATCGTCGGTACGGCGATCACGGCGGCCCAGGCGGTGATCTTCCGCATGTCCTCGTTCTGCGCGACCGTCACCTGTGCGAGATGGGCCTGGAGGATGGAGTTCAGGAGCTCGTCGAAGGACGCGACCTGCTCTGTGACGCGTTTGAGGTGGTCGTCCACGTCCCGGAAGTAGGCCTGTATCTCCGGGGCGACCGCCTGCATCGGCTGGGTGGCGAGGACCTGCAAGGGGCGGCCGAGCGGGACCACGGCCCGCTTCAGTTCGAGGAGTTCGCGCTTGAGCTGGTAGATACGACCCGGATCGGCGCGCTCCCCGTCCTTGGAGAACACGTCCATCTCCACCTGGTCGATGTCGGCCTGGACCGCGTCCGTCACGACGAGATAGTCGTCCACGACGTGGTCGGCGAGCGCGTGCAGGACCGCCGCCGGGCCCTTGGCGAGCTGCTCGGGCGCTGATTCGAGCTCCTCGCGCAGCGGGCCGAGCGAGCCGTGGCGGCCGTGCCGCACGGTGATCACGAACTCCTTGCCCACGAAGACCATGATCTCGCCGGTGTCCACCACCTCGCTGGTCGCGGTGAGTTCGGCATGCTCCACGTAACAGACCGTCTTGAACACGGCGAACAGCGTCTCGTCGTACCGCTCCACCTTCGGCCGCTGGTGGGCGTGGACCGCGTCCTCCACGGCGAGCGGGTGCAGGTCGAAGAGCTCGGCGATGCCGGCGAACTCCTGCTCCGTCGGTTCGTGCAGCCCGAGCCAGACGAATCCGTCACCGCTCTTGCGGACGCGCTCGACCTCCTCGACGAGATCACGGCCGCCCTCCTGGCGCACACCGCTCCGGTACGTCACGCATTTCACCACCGCTGAGCCCAGCGGGGAGCGGGCGGGGTGGCTCAGGTCGACGCGGCTGTGCTTGCGTACGAACTGGGCGACCCGCGCGACTTTCCGCAGGCCGCCTACCTTGCGGAGGTTCCCTACCTTTCGCAGGTTGCCTGCCATCGACATGCGTGGCTCCTCGTTCGGTGACTTGACGTGCCAGTCTGCCAGTCCGTTCCGACGGCTCCGCCTGAGCCTGGGGGAACGGAAGACTCCGCTCCGGGCCATCGGAGCTGCCTCCCGGGAGCAAGCGGAACAATTGGGATAATCGCCGCATGACGCTCATCGATCGCTATCTGACCGGTAATCGGAATCGACGTGCCGAGGGCGCGGGTGCGGGTGCGGGTGCGGGGCGCTCCGCCGAAGCCTTCTCCGCGCTCTTCGACCCCACGACCTTCCGGCACATCGAGCGGCTCGGCATCGGGCCCGGGTGGCGCTGCTGGGAGGTCGGCGCGGGAGGCACGTCCGTCGTCTCCTGGCTCGCGAAGCGGGTCGGCCCCACCGGGCGGGTCCTGGCCACGGACGCGGACATCTCCTGGCAGACGTCGGCCGCTCGTCCGCCGGTCGAGGTGCGTACGCACGACGTCGGGGTGGACGCGGCGCCCGCCCAGGGGGGCTTCGACCTCGTCCACGCGCGGCTCGTCCTCGCGGGGGCGGCGGACCGTGAGCTGGCCTTGCGGTCGATGATCCGGGCTCTGCGGCCCGGGGGGCGGCTGCTGGTCGAGGAGGCGGATCCGGCTCTGCAGCCCCTTCCCTGCCCGGACGAGTACGGTCCCGCGCAGCGGTTGGCGAATCGGCTGCGGCACGCGCTGCTCGCTCAGCGTGGGGCTGAGTCCGCGTATGGGCGCGGATTGCCCCGCCTGCTTCGGGAGGCGGGGCTGCGGCAGGTGGAGGCCGATGCGTACTTCCCTCTGGGCTCGGTCGGATGTGTGGCGCTGGAGGCGGCCACGGTGCAGCAGGCGCGGGCGGCTTTGACCTCGGCGGGTCTCGCCACGGACGAGGAGATCACCACTCACCTCGCGAACATCGCCGCGGAGCCGATGGACTTGGCCGCGGCCCCCCTGATCTCGGCCTGGGGCCGAAAGCCGTAGCCCCCCAACCACACAAGCCTCCCCACCCACCCGCCCGATTGCCCCGCATCCACCCTTCGGCGAACAAGCTTTCCCGCCCACCCGCCCGATTGCCCGCATCCGACCCTGGGCGAACGAGCGCCCCCCGCCTGTCCGATGGCCCCACGGTGCTGGGAGACCTGCAGCGGTGGGTGGGGGGCGGGGACGTACAGGCAGGGGGCAGGCGGGGCGCATCAATGACGTAGCACCGCACCCAGCGGTGGGGCCCCGAGCACCCGCGGTCGGCATCGAGACGCGAGGGGACGGGCCGGTATGTCTGCCCGGAGCACGGTTCGCACCACTCCGGAACCGAAGCAACAAGACGGCCACCGGACGATAGCGAGGACGGACATACCGGCACGGCCCCGCCCCCAACCCGAACCACCACCGCATCAGGCCCCCCGGACCCGCAGGCGCCCCGCCCTCAAGGACGGATCGGCCCGCAGGCGCCCTGCCCTCAAGATGGCAGCCGCCGCATCAGGCTCCCCGGCCGTAAGGCACCCCCGCCTCCAGGGACGGACCAGCCTCACAGCACACCTCCGGCCCGCAGGCGCCCCCGTCCCCAAAGCGACCTCCACCGCAACAGGCCCCCGGCCCGCAGCCGCCCCGGCCCCCAAGACGACCTCCACCGCAACAAACCCCTGCCCCGCAGGCACCCCCCACCCCGCAACCTAGGCCGGCCGTCCTCCCACCAGTTCAACCGCCCGCGCCCCCGCCCGACACCCCTCCGCCGCAGCCTCGCAGAGCCCCGCCCCGCTCAGCCGCGACGCAAGGAACGCCCCCGTGAACGCGTCGCCCGCCCCCGTCGTGTCCCGCGCAGCGGCAGGCAGCGCGGGAATCTCGGCCCGTACCTCACCGCCCAGGGCGACCACCGCACCCGCAGCACCGCGCTTGACCACCACCACCGGGTACCGACGGCTCAGCCTCGCCGCCGCTTCCGCCAGCCAAGACACATCCGCAGCATCCACTGGCCCTAGCCCATCCACCGCCCCCGCCCCAGGCGCCCCCGCCAGGCCCAGCACCTCCACCTCCCCCTCACTGGGCAGCAGCACCTCCACCCCCTCAGTCGCCGCCAGGAACCGCCCCGCACCCAGCTCCCCGAGGAACCCCGCCGATGCCGGGTCCACGCTCACCGGTATGCCACGCGCGCGTGCCGCCGCCAGCGCCTTCCTGGCCACCTCCCGGCTCGGTTCCGCGAAGAACAAGTAACCCGACAGGTGCAGCCACCCCACACCCTCCAGAAGCGAGGGCGACCAGTCGGTGCCCGACAGGCGTAGCGACGCGCCGCTGTCCGTCAGGAACGTTCGCTCGGCCCTGCCCCCGCCGCCCCCGTCGACCAGGCAGATCACGGTCCCCGTAGGCGCCTCGGAGTCGACGACTAGCCGGGAACGCACCCCCGCGCGCGTGAGCGCCTCCTCGTGCCACGCCGCTGAATCCGCCCCGACCCGCCCCAGGAGCCGTACATCGCGGCAGCCCCAAGCGGCCGCCCAGCACGCCACGTTGGCGCCCGCGCCACCCGGCACCGTACGGATCGCCGCAGCCGTGTCCGTGCCGGGAAGCGGCGGCGTACGGTGCCGCGCGACGATGTCCGTCACCACGTCCCCGACGACCAGCAGAGCCCCACCCCCTGGACTCACGGACCCACCCCGGGACTCCACCCGGCCCCATCCCCTGGCCCCACCGCCCCGCGACCTCACCGCCCCACCCAGGCCGCCGCGATCCGCCCCGCCAGCCGCACATTGCCCCGCACCGCCGCGAGGTTGGCGCTCAGTGAGGCGCCGTCGGTGCGGCGGACCAGTTGGTCCAGGAGGAACGGGGTGACCGCCTGGCCGGTGATGCCCCGCTCGGCGCACGCCTCCAACGCCTCGGCCAGTACGCGCGCGTGCAGCGCGGGATCCAGTTGCTCGGACTCCGGGACGGGGTTCGCCACGAGCAGTGCGGACTCCGGGCCGCCGACCGCGTCCTGGGCCCGCATCACCGCCGCGACCTCCGCGGGCGTACGCAGCGTCCAGTCCACCGGATGCCCGGAGTCGGTGAGGTAGAAGCCGGGGAAGCGGTCCGTCCCGTACCCCGCCACCGCGACGCCCAGCGTCTCCAGGCGCTGCAACGTCGCCGCCACGTCCAGGATCGACTTCACCCCCGCGCAGACCACCGTGATCCGTGTCCGGGCGAGCAGCCCCAGGTCGGCGGACTCGTCCTGGGTCACCGTCCACTCCCGGTGCACCCCGCCGAGCCCACCCGTGGCGAACACCCGTACGCCCGCCCGCGCGGCGAGCAGCGCCGTCGCGGACACGGTCGTCGCCCCGCTCGCGCCCGCGGCGACCGCGAGCGCCAGATCGCGGTGGCCCAGCTTGCGGATGCCGTCCTCGTTCGCGACCCGCTCCAACTGCTTCTCTTCCAGGCCGACATGGGGGCGCCCGTCCAGAACGGCGATCGTCGCCGGAACGGCCCCCTCCTCGCGTACGGCCTCTTCGAGCTCACCCGCCACCTGGAGATTGCGTGGGCGCGGCAGCCCGTGCGCGATGATCGTGGACTCCAGGGCGACGACGGGCCGCCGCTCCGCCACCGCCGCCCGCACCTCGTCGGATATCACCAAGCCGGACACCACCGAGCCGGACTCCACCTCATCGGACTCCACCAACACGGGCCTGCCTCCTGCCGTCGGGTCTCCCCTCATCCCTGGCGGTCCGCGCACCCCGCCAAACCCTTGCGGCGCCCGGGACGGGACAGCAGTCGAGGGGTGTGGCGCAGGGGTGTGACGCAGGGGCGCGCAGGCCCCGGCTAGGGTGACCGGCCATGACCACGAATGATCAAGCCCTCGCGCCGTCCTTTGCCGTGCACATTCCGGATGCCGAACTGGAGAACGAACCGCTCGACCCCGAGCAGATCGTCTCCGGCAGCCCGGAGGTCACCGGCAAGGTCCTGTGGGAGTCGGCCGACGGCAAGCAGGTGCGCGGCATCTGGCAGATCACGCCCGGCGTGGTGACCGACACCGAGGCCAACGAACTCTTCGTGGTCGTCAGCGGCCGCGCCACCATCGAGGTCGAGGGCGGCGACGTGATCGAGATCGGTCCCGGCGACGCGGCCGTCCTGCGCGAGGGCGACCGTACGACGTGGACCGTGCACGAGACGCTGCGCAAGGCGTACCACATCACGCTTCCGTGACTGCTGGCCGCTGACCCCGGGCCTCGGCGCTAAGCGCCGACCACCCGAGTCACGGCTCCCCGCATCAACCCCGCTTGAGCGTCCGCCGCAACGCCAGCGCCGCCAGCGGCAGCAGTACGCAGACGCCGATGAGGTTCAGCCAGCCGTAGCTCGCCTGGGCGACGATCAGGCCGGCCGCCGCGCCGCCGATGCCCGCCGCCGTGTTCATGGTCAGGTCCGACAGGCCCTGCACGGCGGCCCGGGCGGGCTGCGGCACCGAGTCGGTGAGCAGCGCGGAGCCGGAGACCAGGCCCGCGGACCAGCCCAGGCCGAGGACGAAGAGACCTGCGGCGGTCTGGCCGTGGCTGGGGCCCGCGGTGCCGGCGAGGAGCGCGGCGCAGCACAGCAGGCCGACCGCGAGGCCGATGACGGAGAGCCGCCCGAACCGGTCGGAGAGCCAGCCCATCAGCGGCGAGAGCGCGTACATGCCCGCGATGTGGCCGCTGATGACCAGTCCGACCAGTTGCAGACTCGCCCCGTGGTGCCCCAGGTCGACCGGGGTCATGACCATGATCGAGACCATCACGGTGTGCGAGGCGGCCACCGTCACCAGGGCGAGCCGGGCCATCGGCGACGCGGCCACCGCGGCGACACCGGCCCGCAGCGAACGGCTCTGCGCGGACTGGTTCTCGTGCGGGGCGAGTGCGCGGGCGGTGAGCAGCGGGTCGGGCCGCAGCAGGACCGCCACCACGAGACCGGCGACGGCGAAGATCCCCGCGGCGAAGAGGAAGGGGCCCGCCGACTCGGGTATGGAGGTGCCGGAGAAGGCGCGGCTCGTGGGCGCGGCGATGTTCGGGCCGAGGACCGAGCCGATGGTGGTGGCCCAGATGACCAGGGAGATGGCACGGCCGCGCCGCTCGGGCTCGGCGAGGTCGGCCGCCGCGAAGCGGGCCTGGAGGTTGGCCGATGAGCCCGCACCGAAGCCCGCCATGCCGAGCAGCAGCAGGGGGAAGCTCTCGACGACGGCGGCGAGTACCACGAGCCCGGCTCCCAGCGCGCCGATCAGATACGCGAGGACGAGGCCGGGCCGCCGTCCGCGCGACGTCATCAGGGCGGCGAGCGGCAGCGAGAGCAGGGCCGTGCCGGCCACGGACGCGGTGGGCGCGAGGCCGGACAGCGCCTCCGTCCCGCTCACCTCGGTGGCGAGCATCGGGGCCAGCGCGATACCGATCGGCACCCCGAGACCGCCCAGAATCTGACTGGCGACCAGCACCGCGGTGGTGCGGTGGCGCAGGGCGGGCAGGGCCTCTGGCGCGGGTATGTCAGGAGCGTCGACGGTCGAAGTCACTGACGCAGTGTGCCAGGACGTTCGTACGCGGGAAACAGAGTTGTCCGGGGTGTGCTGTGAGCGTCAGAAGAGCGGCTGCGGGAGCACTCCTTCCAGGGCGAGGAGCTGCCGCTTGGTCTCGACGCCGCCGCCGAAACCGCCGATGCCGCCGTCCCTCTCGACCACCCGGTGGCAGGGCACCACGACCGGCAGCGGGTTGGCGCCCATCGCCATGCCGACCGCCTGGGACGCGCCGGGCTGGCCGACGCGGCGGGCCAGGTCGCCGTACCCCACGACGGCGCCGTACGGAACGGCGGTCAGCTCGCGCAGGACCTGGCGGTTGAACCCGGAGATCAGCGACCAGTCGAGCGGCAGCTCGAAGGCGTGCCGCTCGCCCGCGAAGTAGGCCGCGAACTGGCGTATGGGCTCGGCCAGGAGCGGGGAGCCGGGTGCTTCGAGCGGCTCGGCCCCCAGCCGGGAGCCGAGCCGCTCGAGTGCCTTGTCGCGCACGTCGTCCGTGGCGTGGAAGACGACGCTGACCAGACCGTCCTCGGTCGCGGCCAGCAGCAGCGGGCCGATGTCGCTCGCGACGACGGCCCACACCACCTGCCGCAGGTCGTCCTGGTCCGGACGGTCCTGCCCGTGCTGCCCCTTGGCGTTCATGTGGACCACCGTACGACCGGGCACTGACAACGCCGTCGCCCGAGCCTGCCGGTGCTGGTCAGTGCTGGTCAGTGCTGGTCAGTGCTGGTCGGTGCCAGTCGGTGCTAGTCGGAGAGGGCCTTGCGCACCACGTCGGGCGTGTTCGTGATGATGCCGTTCACCCCGAAGCCCGCCACCCGCTTGGCGGCGGCCGCGTCGTTCACGGTCCAGGTGAAGATCTCCAGGCGCCCCCGGTGCGGGCCCTTGAGGGAGTGGATCGCGGCGACGTACTCACGGGATATGGAGCCGTGCGTCGAGTTGATCTGGTCGGAGAACTTGGCGTACTCGGGCAGGTCGGCGACCTTGGGCGTGCCCAGGAAGCCGGTCTTGATGTCGGGCCGCAGCTTGTGCACCTTCTTGACGCTGTCGGCGCTGAAGCTCTGGATGACGAGCTTGCTCTTGACGTGGTGGCGGTCCAGCCAGCCCGTCTTGCGCAGGACGGCGAGACCCTGCTTCTCGATGCCCGGGTACAGCTCGGGCTTCTTGAACTCGAAGATGAGGCTCTGGTGGTTGCGCGAAACCCGGTTCATGTACTGCTTCAGCGTCGGCACCCGCTGCCCCGCGTACTTGGGGCTGAACCAGCTGCCCGCGTCCAGCTTGGCTATCTCGGCGGCGGTGAAGTCCGCGACCTTCCACGGCGCGCGGCCGGGGAAGAGCTGCTCGACGTTCGTCGTCCGCGCGAGCGTGTCGTCGTGCATGATCACTAGCTCGCCGTCCTTGGTGCGCTGGACGTCGTTCTCGACCCAGCGGAACCCCATGTCAGCCGCCTTGTCGATGGCTGAGAAAGTGTTCTCGGGCGCAAGGGCGGAAGCGCCCCGGTGCGCGACGACCACGGGTCTGTCGTGCGAGACGGACCTCTGCGCCGACGGCTGGTCGGCGGCGTGAGCGGTGGCGGATGGGAGGACGAGTGCACCGGCTCCAAGAAGAGCGGCGGTGGTGGCAGCGGCAACGCGTGCGGACAACGGTGACTCCTCGTGATGTACGGGCACGGACCGGATGAGAGTGACAGTCCACGGCCAACGCGAGACAGGTGCAGGATGGCCACAGGTTGAACGGAGACAACCGGGTTTCTTTCCCGGAAAATCGTTCGCAAGTTCCGCAGTGAGCTTTACTCTCTGCGTCAGCCCATGGCCTGTCAGTAGACGGTTGGCCGGGGCCACTTGGGGGCAATCCCGAGCATTTGGACACAACAGGCGGAAGGGTTACCGCGCATGCAGGGCACGGTCGACGGTTTCAGTTATGGACTGGTCACACCTGTGGCGGCATACCTCATGGCGTGCCTCGGCGGCGCGCTCGGCCTGCGCTGCACGACCAGGTCGCTCCTCGTCGCGCACTCCTGGCGACCAGGATGGCTCGCACTCGGGTCGGCGGCGATCGGGTCCGGCATCTGGACCATGCACTTCATCGCGATGATGGGCTTCACCGTCGAGGAAGCCCCGATCCACTACGACAAGGCGCTGACCTTCGCGAGTCTTGCCGTCGCCATCGTCATGGTCGGCGTCGGGATCTTCATCGTGGGCTACCGCGGCGCGACCGGGGCGGCACTGTTCACCGGCGGAACGATCACCGGCCTCGGTGTCGCTTCCATGCACTATCTGGGAATGGCCGGAATGCGTCTGCGTGGGACGCTGGAGTACAACACCCTGACCGTCTCCGCGTCCGTGGTGATCGCCGTCGTCGCTGCCTGTGCGGCCCTGTGGGCGGCCGCGCAGGTCAGAGGCTTCCTCTGGAGCCTGGGCGCGAGCCTGGTCATGGGGCTCGCCGTCAGCGGCATGCACTACGTGGGGATGGCCGCCCTCAGCGTCCATCTGCACGGCTCGTCGTCGGCGGCGCCGGTCGCGGGGGACTCACCCGCCGAGCTGCTCGCGCCCATGATGATCGGCCCGCTCGCCTTCCTGCTCCTCGCGGGCGTGATCGTGATGTTCGACCCGCTGATGGTGATGGGCAAGGCCGACCTCCAGAGCGCCACCCAGGGGCAGCACCCCCCTTACCCCGTGCCGCGCTCGGGCGACCGGCACGACCCCCGCGCGGGCCGCAGGCCCCCGCAGCGCCCCGGCCCCAGGACGCCGCAGAGCTGGTGATCGGACCCCGTTGTCAGTGCGGGGTCGTACGGTGGGTTCCATGCGGCCCGTATCCAAGATCGAACGCACGGTGGCGCCTTTCGAGGTCGTCAGTAACTACACGCCAAGCGGCGACCAGCCGGCGGCCATCGCCGACCTGGAGCGGCGCATTCGCGCAGGTGAGAAGGATGTAGTCCTGCTCGGCGCGACCGGCACCGGCAAGTCGGCCACCACCGCGTGGATGATCGAGAAGCTTCAGCGCCCCACGCTCGTGATGGCGCCGAACAAGACGCTGGCCGCCCAGCTGGCCAACGAGTTCCGAGAGCTCCTCCCGAACAACGCGGTGGAGTACTTCGTCTCGTACTACGACTACTACCAGCCCGAGGCGTACGTCCCTCAGTCGGACACGTACATCGAGAAGGACTCCTCGATCAACGAGGAGGTCGAGCGCCTGCGCCACTCCGCGACGAACTCGCTGCTCACCCGGCGTGACGTGATCGTGGTCGCCTCCGTCTCCTGCATCTACGGCCTCGGCACGCCGCAGGAGTACGTCGACCGGATGGTCTCGCTCA
The DNA here is from genome assembly GCF_042667685.1 of Streptomyces sp. NPDC057302. NCBI lineage: Bacteria > Bacillati > Actinomycetota > Actinomycetes > Kitasatosporales > Streptomycetaceae > Streptomyces > Streptomyces sp. NPDC057302. Next base: position 74,121 of record NZ_JBHUZJ010000023.1, read on the forward strand.
AGGTCGGCGACGAGATCGACCGCGACCAGCTCCTGCGCCGCTTCGTGGACATCCAGTACACCCGCAACGACATGGCCTTCGCCCGTGGCACCTTCCGGGTCCGCGGCGACACCATCGAGATCTTCCCGGTCTACGAAGAGCTGGCCGTCCGCATCGAGATGTTCGGCGACGAGATCGAGGCGCTCTCCACGCTGCACCCCCTCACCGGCGAGGTCATCAGCGACGACGACCACCTGTACGTCTTCCCGGCCTCGCACTACGTGGCGGGCCCGGAGCGCATGGAGAAGGCGGTCACCGGCATCGAGAAGGAGCTCGCCGAGCGCCTCGCCGAGCTGGAGAAGCAGGGCAAGATGCTGGAGGCCCAGCGCCTTCGGATGCGCACGACGTACGACCTGGAGATGCTCCGCCAGATCGGCTCCTGCTCCGGCATCGAGAACTACTCGATGCACTTCGACGACCGCGACCCCGGCTCGGCGCCGAACACCCTCATCGACTACTTCCCCGAGGACTTCCTCCTCGTCATCGACGAGTCGCACGTCACGGTCCCGCAGATCGGCGCGATGTACGAAGGGGACGCGTCGCGCAAGCGCACCCTGGTGGACCACGGCTTCCGGCTGCCGTCCGCGCTGGACAACCGCCCGCTGAAGTGGGAGGAGTTCCTCGGCCGCATTGGCCAGACCGTCTACCTCTCGGCGACCCCGGGGAAGTACGAGCTCTCGCGCGGCGACGGCTTCGTCGAGCAGATCATCCGCCCCACCGGCCTCATCGACCCGGAAGTCGTGGTCAAGCCCACCGAGGGGCAGATCGACGACCTGGTGCACGAGATCCGCACGCGCACCGAGAAGGACGAGCGCGTCCTGGTCACCACGCTCACCAAGAAGATGGCCGAGGACCTGACCGACTACTTCCTCGAACTGGGCATCCAGGTCCGCTATCTGCACAGCGACGTCGACACCCTGCGCCGCGTCGAGCTCCTGCGCGAACTGCGCGCCGGTGAGTACGACGTCCTGGTCGGCATCAACCTCCTGCGTGAGGGACTCGACCTGCCCGAGGTCTCCCTGGTCTCGATCCTCGACGCCGACAAGCAGGGCTTCCTGCGCTCCGGCACCTCGCTGATCCAGACGATCGGCCGCGCGGCCCGAAACGTCTCCGGCCAGGTCCACATGTACGCGGACAAGGTCACCCCGGCGATGGAGCAGGCCATCGACGAGACCAACCGCCGCCGCGAGAAGCAGATCGCGTACAACAAGGAGAAGGGGATCGACCCCCAGCCGCTGCGCAAGAAGATCAACGACATCGTGTCGGCGATCGCGCGCGAGGAGGTCGACACCGAGCAGCTGCTCGGCACGGACTACCGCAAGTCGAAGGACGGCGACGCGAAGGCCGCCGCCAAGACGCCGGTGCCCGCGCTCGGCGGCAAGGCGAAGAAGGCCGCCAAGGGCAAGGCCGCCGAGAAGGTCCCCACGGACCGTCCCGCCGCCGAACTGGCCGAGCAGATCGAGGAGATGACCGCGCGGATGCGCGCGGCCGCCGCCGACCTGCAGTTCGAGATCGCGGCACGGCTGCGTGACGAGGTGTCGGAGATGAAGAAGGAGCTCAGGCAGATGAGGGAGGCGGGGCAGGCCTAGGCGTACTGCCTGGTGTGTTGCAAGACCGACACAAAGTGCTTCCCGCACTGCGGCACTGTCAGTGCCTCTGCGTAGGGTGCTGGGCAACCGCACAGACCGGCGGTTGCCCAGGGCAGTTCGAGAGGGGACAGCGCGTGACGGTCAACATGACCAAGGGTCAGGCCATCAGCCTGCAGAAGGACGACGGGGGCGCCCTGACCGCGGTGCGCATGGGGCTCGGCTGGCAGGCGGCCCCGAGGCGCGGCCTGTTCGGCACCCGCACGCGCGAGGTCGACCTGGATGCCTCGGCGGTTCTGTTCGCCGACAAGCAGCCGGTGGACGTCGTGTTCTTCCGTCACCTCGTCAGTGACGACGGTTCCGTGCGGCACACCGGCGACAACCTCGTCGGCGGTGTCGGCCAGGGCGGGGACGACGAGGCGATCCTCGTCGACCTGGCGCGGATCCCGGTCCACATCGACCAGATCGTCTTCACGGTGAACTCCTTCACGGGCCAGACGTTCCAGGAAGTGCAGAACGCGTTCTGCCGCCTGGTCGACGAGACCAACGGCCAGGAGCTCGCCCGCTACACACTCGACGGCGGCGGTCAGTACACCGCGCAGATCATGGCGAAGGTCCACCGCGCGGGCACGGGCTGGCAGATGACGGCCATCGGCACTCCCGCCAACGGCCGTACGTTCCAGGACCTGATGCCGTCGATCCTGCCGCAGCTGTAGTCGCGCGGCACCAGTAGGTACAGAGGGCACGAGGGGGACGAAGGCGATGACGGCCGAGCTGGTCCGGGGGCAGAACCACCCGCTTCCCGAGACCCGTCTGGAGATCCGGGTCTCGGTCGGCAAGCCGATCGTGGCGGGGGCCACGCTCAGCGACGACCAGGGCAAGGTGCGCGGCACGGAGTGGGTGGCCCACCCCGGCTCGCCCACGCTGCCGGGGCTCGAAGTGCCCCGGCAGGCAGCGGCCGACCACCGCCTCGCGGTGGACCTGGGCGCCGTGCCCGAAGCGGTCCACCGGGTCAACGTCCTGCTCGCGCTGCCCGTCGGCGTCGGGGGACCGGTGAGCTTCGGTTCCCTCGCCGCCCCCTTCGTCGCCGTCACCGGACTCGACGGCTCCGAGGTCGCCAGCTACACCATCACCGACCTGGACGCCGAGTCCGCCGTCGTCGCCCTGGAGCTCTACCGCAGGCAGGACGCGTGGAAGGTGCGCGCCGTCGGCCAGGGGTATGCGGGCGGTCTCGCGGACATGCTCACCGACCAGGGCCTCGCGCAGGCCCACGAACTGGCGGCCACGATCAACGAAGCGGTGGCCCAGGGCCTCGCCCGCTCGGTGGCCGCGCCGCCGCCCCGCCCCTCGGACGAGGCCCGCGTGCGGACGAGCGGCCAGAGCGCCGCCCCCGGCCCGGGAGCACCGGGCCCGGACAGCACGGCCGCCGCCCAGCCGCCGCAGCCCGCCCCGGCGACCCACCAGCCGGGCGACGCGAGCCCGGCCGCCGGCGGCCCCGTCAACTACACCCACCCCGGCCGCCAGACCACCGCCCCGCCCTCGCCCCCGCCGACCGCGGCCCCCGCCGAACCGGGCAGGCCGGCCCAGCCCGTGGCGGGCGACGCGACCGGCTGGTCCCTGGAGGAGCGCCTCTACAACCAGGTGTGGGGCATGTTCGAAGACCTGGCCCGCACCACGGCCGCGTACCGAAGCGCCGTCGACTTCGCCGAGTCGCGCATGGACCAGGAGCTCGACAAGGCCCTCTCCGACCCGCGCAGCCGCATAGGCAACACCGGAGACGTCGCCCGCGAGGCCGCCCGCACCAAGCACGGCCTCCTCGTCGACCGGGCGAGGGTGGCCCTCGACCGAGACCTCGGCCAGCTCGCCGCCGAGTCCGAGGTCGTCGAGCCCGCCCTGCCCCTGGCGTACGCGGGCTGGGACAGCCCCGTCTGGCACGCCTACCGCACCCCCATGGAGATCCCCATGGCGCTGCGCCTCGGCGACCTCCACCTGCCCGAGCGCCCCGACCTGCGCATCCCCATGCTGGTCCGGCTGCCCCTGGAGCGCGGCCTGTGGATCGACAGCGGCCGCTCGTCCGGCACGGACACCCTGGCCGACACCGACCAGCTGCGCCGCCTCGCCATGGACAGCGCGGTCGCGCACGCCGCGCGGCTGCTCGCCGTCTATCCGGCGGGCGAGTTCACGGTGCACGTCATCGACGCGGCGGGCTCCGCGGCAGGCGCGCTCTCCCCGCTGGTGACGGCGGGCGTCCTCGGCGAGGCTCCGGCCGCCGGCGCGGCGGGCGTCTCGGCGGTGCTCGCCAAGCTCACCCAGCGCGTCGACCTGGTGCAGATGGCGATCCGCGCGGGCGCATCCGACGCGCTGCCGCCGGACCTGGACACCGCCGAGCAGCTCCTGATCGTCAACGACTTCCCGCACGGCTTCGACGACCGCGCCGTGACCCAGCTCCGCTACCTCGCGGACGAGGGCCCCGCGGTCGGCGTGCACCTGATGCTGGTCGCCGACCGTGAGGACGCCGCCGAGTACGGCCCGCTGCTCGACCCGCTCTGGCGCGCGCTCCTGCGCCTGACCCCGGTGGCCGACGACCACCTCGCCGACCCCTGGGTGGGTCATGCGTGGACGTACGAACCACCGATGGCACCCCCAGGCAGCCGAGTGCTCGAACAGGTGCTGAACCAGGTCGCGCACGCCCGGCGCACGGGCGGCCGCTGACCGTGCGGGCGGGCCGCGTGAGCCGTCGGGCCCACGGCCGGTAAAGCGACTTTTGGCCCCGGCTGACCTGGCCTTTTGGCTCTTGTTTGGATCCCCCTTTACCAAACCTTGGTGTTTCGCGTACTCTTCTTGCAGCGGAGGGGAGTACTCCCGAACGCGACGTACCCGTCAATACGGACCGCCATCGGTCCCGGGGCGTCGGCCCGCGGGGCGGTGAGCCGCCTCGGGTGGAAGAGACCTCCGGCAGCGACGACGCTGATCAGTAGCCGTACGACGCCGGAGGCGCAGTGGACGTTTCAATGACCCTGTGGGTACTGACCATTCTTGGTCTGTGTGCCCTGATCGCGGTCGACTTCTTCATCGGCCGCAAACCGCATGACGTATCGATCAAGGAAGCCGGAATCTGGACGGGTGTCTGGATCGCCCTTGCCGGGCTCTTCGGAGTGGGCCTGCTGATCTGGGGCGGCGGCCAGGCGGGCGGTGAGTTCTTCGCGGGCTTCATCACCGAGAAGTCGCTCAGCGTCGACAACCTCTTCGTCTTCATCCTGATCATGGCGAAGTTCTCGGTGCCCAGCCATCTCCAGCAGCGGGTGCTGCTGTTCGGTGTGCTGATAGCGCTCGTCCTGCGAGCGATCTTCATCGCCGCCGGCGCCGCGGTCATCGCCAACTTCTCCTGGGTCTTCTACATCTTCGGTGCGTTCCTGATCTACACCGCCTGGAAGCTCATCCAGGAGGCGCGCTCCGGTGACGAGGAAGAGGAGTGGGAGGAGAACCGCCTCCTGAAGGCCGCCGAGAAGAAGTTCGGCGTCGCCGACCAGTACCACGGCACCAAGCTGTTCATCCAGAAGAACGGCAAGAAGATCATGACGCCGCTCATGATCGTCATGCTCGCCATCGGCACCACCGACATCCTCTTCGCGATGGACTCGATCCCCGCGATCTTCGGCCTCACCCAGGACCCGTACATCGTCTTCACGGCGAACGCCTTCGCCCTGATGGGTCTGCGCCAGCTGTACTTCCTCATCGGCGGACTGCTCAAGAAGCTGGTCCACCTCAGCTACGGCCTCTCGGTCATCCTGGGCTTCATCGGCGTGAAGCTGGTCCTGCACGCCCTGCACGAGAACGGTGTGCACGTCCCCGAGATCTCCATCCCGGTCTCGCTCGGCGTCATCTGCGGTGTCCTGGTGATCACGACGATCACCAGCCTCATGGCCACCAAGAAGCAGGCGAAGAAGGAAGCCGCCGAGAAGGCGGCCGACGAGACTCCGAAGGACAGCATCGGCGCCTGACGGCATCGGACGTAGGAGTTACCAGCACGGGGTGTGGCCCGCGGCGGATTGCCGCGGGCCACACCCCGTGCTTGCTTGGACGCATGAAGTTCGTCCAGATGATCGAGTTCGAGACCGACCGCATCGACGACATGCGCTCCGTGATCGAGCAGGATGACCAGCAGGCGACGGGCCGCGAGGGCGGCCCCACGCACCGCCTCGTCCTGCAGGACCGGGGCAACCCCCGCCGCTTCTTCGTCGTGCTCGAGTTCGCCTCGGCCGAGGACGCGCGGCGCAACAGCGAAGCTCCTCAGACGGCGCGGACGGCGGAGCGGCTCACCGCGATGTGCACGAGCGGGCCGTCCTTCACGGACTGCGACGTACGGGAGATGACAGACCTGAAGTAGCGGGGCCCCGGTGCCCGGTGCAGCATCGAAGACATGATCACTCGGCTCCGGACGCTCGCCACACGGTGGACCGCGGCCGTGCCGGTCCTGGCCGTCGTGCTGCTCGCCTTCACCTGGAGACGCGATGTGCCCGGCGTGGTCGTGGCCGTGGTGACGCTCGTGCTCGCCGGGGCGGTGCTCGCCGCCGTCCACCACGCCGAGGTGATCGCGCACCGCGTCGGTGAACCCTTCGGCTCGCTCGTCCTCGCGGTCGCCGTGACGATCATCGAGGTCGCGCTGATCGTCACCCTCATGGCCGACGGCGGCGACAAGAGCGCCACACTGGCCCGCGACACCGTGTTCGCCGCCGTGATGATCACCTGCAACGGCATCTTCGGCCTCTGCCTCCTGGTGGGCGCCCTGCGTCACCGCGTCGTCGTCTTCCAGCCCGAGGGCACCGGCGCCGCCCTCGCGACCGTCGCCACGCTCGCCACCCTCAGCCTGGTCCTGCCGACCTTCACCACGACCAAGCAGGGCCCGGAGTTCTCCACGGCGCAGCTCACCTTCGCCGCCCTCGCCTCGCTCGTCCTGTACGGCCTCTTCGTGACGACGCAGACCGTGCGCCACCGGGAGTACTTCCTGCCGATCACCCGCAAGGGCGAGGTGATCGACTCCGAGGAGGCATCGGGACCCTCCAGCCGCACCGCCCTGATCAGCGTGGGCCTGCTCGCCCTCGCCCTGATCGGCGTGGTCGGCCTGGCCAAGGGGGTCTCGCCGACCATCGAGTCCGGAGTGGAGAGCGCCGGCATGCCGCACTCCGTGGTCGGCGTGATCATCGCGCTGCTCGTGCTGCTCCCGGAGACGATCGCGGCGGTGCGGGCCACCCGCAGGGACCGGGTGCAGACCAGCTTCAACCTCGCGCTCGGGTCCGCGATGGCCAGCATCGGCCTGACCATCCCGGCCGTCGCGGTCGCCTCGGTCTGGCTCTCCGGGCCACTGGTCCTCGGGCTCGGCCCGACCCACATGGTGCTGCTCGCGCTCACGGTGATCGTCGGCACGCTCACGGTCGTGCCGGGGCGCGCCACGCTTCTGCAGGGCGGGGTCCACCTGGTGCTGTTCGCGGCATACCTGGAGCTCGCGGTCACGCCGTGAGCACGCGACCGGAACCCGCTCGCGCTCACGCCGTGACGGGGGCCGCTTCCGGAACGGGCCGCGTCTCGGGCAGCAGGGCGAAACAGCCCAGGCTCAGCAGCGCCACCGCCGTCAGATAGGCCGCGACGCCCCAGGGCGTGCCCTCGCCCTGCGCCACCGCCGTCGCCACGATCGGGGTGAGCGCACCGCCGAGCACCCCGCCCAGGTTGTAGCCCACGGCGGCTCCCGTGCAGCGCACCCGGGGCTCGTACAGCTCGGGCAGATACGCGGCGATCACGGCGAACATCGTGATGAACGCGAGCATCGCCACCAGGAAGCCGAGGAACATCAGCAGCGGCTCACCGGTCGCGAGCAGGGCGATCATCGGGAACATCCAGAGCGCGGAGAGCGCGCAGCCCAGCAGACACAGGGGCCGCCGCCCGTACCGGTCGCCGAGGATGGCGGCCACGGGCGTCAGCGCGCCCTTCACCACGACCGCCGCCATGATGCAGGCGAGCATGACCGTACGGCTCACGTCGAGCCGGTCGACCGCGTACGCGAGGGACCAGGTCGTCACGGCGTAGAACACGGCGTACCCGACGGAGAGCGCGCCCGCCGTGAGCAGCACGAGCCGCCAGTGGTCGCGCACCACTTCGGCGAGCGGCACGCGCGCGTGCTCCCGCAGTTCCAGGAAGCTCGGGCTCTCCGCGAGGGACGTACGCAGCGCGAGCCCGGCCGCCGCGAGCACGCCCGCGGCCCAGAACGGCACCCGCCACCCCCAGGAGGCGAACTGCGCGTCCGTCAGGGTCACCGAGAGCACCAGCATGATCCCGTTGGCGAGGAGGAAGCCGAGCGAGGGCCCCATCTGCGGAAAGCTCGCCCACAGCCCGCGCCGCTCGGCGGGTGCGTGCTCGGCGGTAAGCAGCACCGCCCCGCCCCACTCACCGCCGAGCCCGAGCCCTTGCAGGAACCGCAGCACGAGGAGCAGCACCGGAGCGGCCGTCCCGATCGAGTCGTACGTGGGCACACAGCCGACGGCGACCGTGGCCAGACCCGTCAGGAGCAGCGAGCCGACGAGCACCGGCCGCCGCCCGCGCCGGTCACCGATGTGCCCGAAGAGGACGGACCCCAGGGGCCGCGCCACGAAGCCCACTCCGAAGGTCGCGAAGGCGGCAAGCGTTCCCGCGAGCGGCGAGAAGGTCGGGAAGAACAGGGGCCCGAGGACGAGAGCCGCCGCCGTCCCGTAGATGAAGAAGTCGTAGAACTCGATGGCGGTCCCGGCGAGCGAGGCGGCCGCGAGCCGTGGCAGAGATGGAGTCCCGGCAGTGGATTCGGCAGGACGGCTGGCAGGGGAGTCGGCAGGGGAGTGGGTCTTGCGCATGCCGCGTCAACTACCCGCTGTGACGGCCGGTTACGGGGGCGTGCGGAGGTGCGGGGGCTTCCTCGGTACGCGGGGGCTTCCTCAGTACGCTGACGGCATGACGCGCACTCTTGCCAACGCCCCGATCATGATCCTGAACGGCCCCAACCTGAACCTGCTCGGTCAGCGCCAGCCGGAGATCTACGGCTCCGACACCCTCGCCGACGTCGAGGCGCTGTGCGCCAAGGCGGCGGCGGCGCACGGCGGCACCGTGGACCTGCGGCAGAGCAACCACGAGGGTCAGTTGGTGGACTGGATCCACGAGGCGCGCGAGCACCACGCCGGGATCGTCATCAACCCGGCGGCCTATTCACACACGTCGGTCGCGATCCTGGACGCGCTCAACACCTGTGACGGAATGCCGGTGTTGGAGGTCCACATCTCCAACATCCATCAGCGGGAGGCCTTCCGGCACCATTCGTACGTCTCCCAGCGCGCCGACGGCGTCATCGCGGGGTGCGGTGTGCAGGGGTACGCGTTCGCCGTGGAGCGGGTGGCCGCGCTGGTCGGCGCGGCCTGAGCCCCGGCGGCGTACGCGCTCACCAACCGCGCCGGCGCCACTCCGCGATGTGCGGGCGCTCGGTGCCCAGCGTGGTGTCGTTCCCGTGGCCGGGATAGACCCAGGTCTCGTCCGGCAGCGTGCCGAAGATCTTCGTCTCGACGTCGTGCAGCAGGGTCTCGAAGGCCCGCGGGTCCTGGTGCGTGTTGCCGATGCCGCCGGGGAAGAGGCAGTCGCCGGTGAAGACGTGCGGGTGGCCGTGCGGGTCGTCGTACACGAGGGCGATCGAGCCCGGCGTGTGGCCCACCAGGTGGCGCGCGGTGAGCGAGACCCGGCCGACCTGCACGGTGTCGCCGTCCACCAGCGGGACGTCCGTGGGCACCGGGATGCCGACCGTGTCCTCGCGGCCCGCGAAGGTGCGGGCGGCGGTCGCCGCGACGATCTCGTCGAGGGCCTGCCAGTGGTCGCCGTGCTGGTGGGTGGTGACGACGGACGCGATGCCGTCGTCACCGATCAGCGTGAGCAGCGTCGGGGCCTCGTTCGCCGCGTCGATCAGGAGCTGCTCACCGGTGGCCCGGCAGCGCAGCAGGTAGGCGTTGTTGTCCATCGGGCCGACGGCGACCTTCGAGATCATCAGGTCCCGCAGCTCGTGCACGTCCGCACCGCCGCCGACCTTCACTGCTCCGCTGTACGTCATGTTCCTCAGCCTATAGCGGGGGCAGGGAGGGCAGGAGGCCGCCTTCGGCCGTCAGCGCGGAGCCGTCGCGACGGCCCGCGAGCCAGCCGAGGATGTCGGCCTGGCGACCGCTGACGGTGATGTCCACGGGGGTTTGGTAGCCGTTCTTGATCTGTTCGAGAGTGGCGCCCTCGACGCGTCCGGTGTATTGCCCCCGGCCGTCGTCCTGCTTGATGAGCAGCGCGGGCAGACCCGGGGCGTTCCGGAAGCGGCTGGTGAGGAAGTTGATCTCCCGCTGCGTGAACTCCTCCGAGAGGTCCTCCAGCTCGTAGCCGATCCCCAGGTCCACGTGGTGCAGCTCGACCTCGATCCACCGCCGGAAGGGCACGTTCGCCGCCGAGTCCGTGACGCCGTTGCGCAGCTCCACGGTGCGGGACCAGTCCGCGGCCTTCGCCCCTTCGTCCTGGAAGCGGTCCGCGCTCTCGCGTACGTCCACAAGCTGCTCGGGCAGTGGCCGGGGCGCGTCCCGCTCGATGTCCGCGTCCCGCGCGTCGCCGCTCACGTACATGGGCCGTCCGGCGAGGACATTGACGAGCGCGTCCGCGTTCCGGGCGACGTGGGCGAGGAGGTGACCGCGGGACCAGCCCGGAAGGCGTGACGGCTCCGCGGTCGAATCGTTGTTCAGTTTCGCGGCTGCTGTGAGCAGCCGGTCGGTCGCGTCACGTACAGACGCCAGGTCGCGCACATGATCAATCATGCGCTCGACGATAGTCGCGCCACACGTTCGGGTGAAGGTGTCTGAGCAGCACCGCAAATCGAATGCACGTGCTATATGGTCGGGGGCGGCATCGGGCATTCTTGGTGGTCCGGGTTTGTTATCACCCAGGGCATCCGTCCCGGCGTTGTCAGTGGCTCGCCCTAGTCTGTGAATGACGGGGGTCCCGCCCCTGTCACTTCTCTCAAGAAAGGTGCGGACCGGCGTGGCCGACCGTCTCATCGTCCGTGGCGCGCGCGAGCACAATCTCAAGAACGTCTCGCTCGACCTCCCGCGTGACTCCCTCATCGTCTTTACCGGGCTCTCCGGGTCGGGCAAGTCCTCGCTCGCGTTCGACACGATCTTCGCCGAGGGTCAGCGGCGGTACGTGGAGTCGCTTTCCTCGTACGCCCGGCAGTTCCTCGGTCAGATGGACAAGCCGGACGTCGACTTCATCGAGGGCCTCTCGCCCGCGGTCTCCATCGACCAGAAGTCGACCTCGCGCAACCCGCGCTCCACGGTCGGCACCATCACCGAGGTCTATGACTACCTCCGCCTGCTCTTCGCGCGCATCGGCAAGCCGCACTGCCCCGAGTGCGGGCGCCCGATCTCCCGGCAGTCGCCGCAGGCCATCGTCGACAAGGTCCTCGAGCTGCCGGAAGGCAGCCGCTTCCAGGTCCTCTCGCCGCTGGTGCGCGAGCGCAAGGGCGAGTTCGTCGACCTCTTCGCCGACCTCCAGACCAAGGGCTACAGCCGCGCGCGGGTCGACGGCGAGACGATCCAGCTCTCCGAGCCGCCCACGCTGAAGAAGCAGGAGAAGCACACCATCGAGGTGGTCATCGACCGCCTCACGGTGAAGGACTCCGCCAAGCGCCGCCTGACCGACTCCGTGGAGACCGCGCTCGGTCTCGCCGGCGGCATGGTCGTGCTCGACTTCGTCGACCTCCCCGAGGACGACCCCGAGCGCGAGCGGATGTACTCGGAGCACCTGTACTGCGCGTACGACGACCTGTCCTTCGAGGAGCTCGAGCCCCGCTCCTTCTCCTTCAACTCGCCCTTCGGCGCCTGCCCGGACTGCTCGGGCATCGGTACGCGCATGGAGGTCGACCCCGAGCTGATCGTCCCGGACGAGGACAAGTCGCTCGACGAGGGCGCCATCCACCCCTGGTCGCACGGCCACACCAAGGACTACTTCGCGCGGCTCGTCGGAGCCCTCGCCGACGCCCTCGGCTTCTCCACGGACATGCCCTGGGCCGGTCTCCCGCAGCGCGCCAAGAAGGCCCTCCTGAACGGCCACAAGACGCAGATCGAGGTGCGCTACAGGAACCGGTACGGCCGCGAGCGGGTCTACACCACCGCCTTCGAAGGCGCCGTCCCCTTCGTCAAGCGCCGCCACAGCGAGGCCGAGAGCGACACGAGCCGCGAGCGCTTCGAGGGCTACATGCGCGAGGTGCCCTGCCCCACCTGTGAGGGCACGCGCCTCAAGCCGATCGTCCTGGCCGTCACGGTCATGGGCCGGTCCATCGCCGAGGTCGCCGCGATGTCCATCAGCGACTGCGCGGACTTCCTCGCCGAGCTGAAGCTGGGCGCCCGCGACAAGAAGATCGCCGAGCGCGTCCTGAAGGAGGTCAACGAACGGCTGCGCTTCCTGGTCGACGTCGGCCTGGACTACCTCTCGCTGAACCGCGCGGCGGGCACCCTCTCCGGAGGCGAGGCCCAGCGCATCCGCCTCGCCACCCAGATCGGCTCGGGCCTCGTCGGCGTGCTCTACGTACTGGACGAGCCGTCCATCGGCCTGCACCAGCGCGACAACCACCGCCTGATCGAGACCCTCGTGCGCCTGCGCGACATGGGCAACACGCTCATCGTCGTCGAGCACGACGAGGACACCATCAAGGTCGCCGACTGGGTCGTCGACATCGGCCCCGGCGCGGGCGAGCACGGCGGCAAGGTCGTGCACAGCGGTTCCATGAAGGAGCTGCTCGCCAATCCCGACTCGGTGACCGGGCAGTATCTGTCGGGCAAGAAGTCGATCCCGGTGCCGGAGCTGCGCCGCCCCACGACCCCGGCCCGTCAGCTGACGGTGCACGGCGCCCGGGAGAACAACCTCCAGGACATCGACGTCTCCTTCCCGCTCGGCGTCCTCACCGCCGTCACGGGCGTCTCGGGCTCCGGCAAGTCGACGCTCGTGAACGACATCCTCTACACGCACCTGGCGCGCGAGCTGAACGGCGCCCGGTCCGTCCCCGGGCGGCACACGCGCGTGGAGGGCGACGACCTCGTCGACAAGGTCGTGCACGTCGACCAGTCGCCCATCGGCCGCACACCGCGGTCGAACCCGGCGACGTACACCGGAGTCTTCGACCACGTCCGCAAGCTGTTCGCGGAGACGATGGAGGCGAAGGTCCGCGGCTATCTGCCCGGCCGGTTCTCCTTCAACGTCAAGGGCGGTCGCTGCGAGAACTGCTCCGGTGACGGCACGATCAAGATCGAGATGAACTTCCTGCCGGACGTGTACGTCCCCTGCGAGGTCTGCCACGGGGCGCGCTACAACCGCGAGACGCTGGACGTGCACTACAAGGGCAAGTCCATCGCCGAGGTCCTGGACATGCCGATCGAGGAAGCGCTCGACTTCTTCGAGGCGGTGCCGGCCATCTCCCGCCACCTGCGCACGCTCAACGACGTGGGCCTCGGGTACGTCCGGCTCGGCCAGTCCGCGCCGACCCTCTCCGGAGGCGAGGCCCAGCGCGTGAAGCTGGCGAGCGAGCTCCAGAAGCGCTCGACCGGCCGGACCGTCTACGTACTGGACGAGCCGACCACCGGTCTGCACTTCGAGGACATCAGCAAGCTGATCACGGTCCTCTCCGGCCTGGTCGACAAGGGCAACACGGTCATCGTCATCGAGCACAACCTCGACGTCATCAAGACCGCGGACTGGGTCGTCGACATGGGCCCCGAGGGTGGCAACGGCGGCGGTCTGGTCGTCGCCGAGGGCACGCCGGAGGAGGTCGCCGGGGTTCCGACGAGCCACACGGGCAAGTTCCTGCAGAACGTCCTCGCCTCGCCCGTGCCCTCGCAGGGGCGCAAGCGGGTCGCCGCCGCCGCGACGGGGAAGAAGACGGCGGCGGTCAAGGCCGCCGCCAAGACGACCGCAGCCAAGGCGGCTCCGGCCAAGAAGGCCACGGCCAAGAAGGCTGTCGCCAAGAAGGCCGCCCCTCAGAAGGCTGCTCCGAAGAAGGCGGTCAAGGCCCGCAAGAGCTGACGGTCGGCCGTGCGTGTCCGCGGACGCGTCATGGCTCTTCGGACGCGCGTCCATGAACGGGCCGCCGGACAAGTTCCCTTGTCCGGCGGCCCGTTCACGTGGTCGGCTTGGGCGCATGACCGTACGCAGTGAACGCGCAGGCCCCGTCACCACGATCGTGCTGTCCCGGCCCGACGTGCGCAACGCCGTCGACGGGCCCACCGCCCGCGCCCTCGCCGACGCGTTCCGTGCCTTCGACGCGGACCCCGACGCGGCCGTCGCCGTGCTCTGGGGCGAGGGCGGCACCTTCTGCGCCGGTGCGGATCTCAAGGCCATCGGGACGCCCGCCGGGAACGAGGTGGCGGAGCAGGGTGACGGTCCCATGGGGCCGACCCGGCTGCGTCTCTCCAAGCCCGTCGTCGCGGCGATCTCCGGACACGCGGTCGCCGGAGGCCTGGAGCTGGCGCTCTGGTGCGATCTGCGGGTCGCCGACGAGGACGCCGTACTCGGAGTCTTCTGCCGCCGCTGGGGCGTCCCGCTCATCGACGGCGGTACGGTACGGCTGCCCCGGCTCATCGGCGAGAGCCGGGCCATGGACCTCGTGCTCACCGGCCGCCCCGTCCCCGCCGCCGAGGCGCTGGCGATGGGCCTGGTCAACCGGACCGTACCGCCGGGCACCTCCCGCGCCGCGGCCGAACGCCTCGCCGCGGAGATCGCCGCGTTCCCCCAGACCTGCCTGCGCCACGACCGGCTCTCCGTACGGGAACAGGGCGGCCTCACCGAGGAGGAGGCCATGGCGGGCGAACTGCGCCACGGCCTGCGGTCCCTCGCCGACGCGGCGGACGGCGCGGCCAGGTTCGCCGCGGGGGAGGGGCGGCACGGCGCCTTCACCGACGGCGTGGGCTAACCCTCGGCGGGCGCGGCCTGTGGCTCCAGGAACTGCATGTCGAGCTGGATCTTCACCACGTCACCGAGCAGCCCGGCACCGAAGTCGAGCCCGTAGGTACTGCGGCTGATCTCCCCGGTCGCCTCGAACCCCGCATGACGCCGGGTGTCGCCGGGGAAAGCCTGGAGCCCGCCGAACTCGACGGCGAGGGTGATCGGCTTGGTGACGTCACCGATGGTCAGTTCGCCCTCCAGGCTCCACTCGTCGTCCTCGCCGACGACCCGCGTCGAGCGGAACGTCATCGTGGGCCTGCGCTCGACGTCGAGCAGGTCCGGCGCGCGGACGTGCGCGTCCCGGTCCTTGTTGCCGGTGTCGATCGACGCCAGGGCGATGGTCGCCGTCACCGACGACGTCGCGGCGCTCTCGCCCACGACCAGACCGGCCGTGACCTCCGAGAACCGGCCCCGCACCTTCGAGATCCCGAGGTGGCGGATGGTGAAGTTGACGGCGGAGTGGAACGGGTCGATCTCCCAGCTCCCCGCGGGGAGGGGAAGCGCGCTCTTCGCGGTGGCGGTGCTCGTGTCAGAAGTCATGCCGTCCACGATGGGAGGCCGCCCGCGCCCGAGGAAGGCCGGGCCGAGACTGGTAGTGACAGGGCCACGATCCGGTCCGATGCCTGCTGGTACGTTCGGCCGGTGAGCGACAACGAGCTGGGTACCTTCCTGCGCACCTGCCGTGAAGCGGTCACGCCCGCCGAAGTGGGGCTCCCCACCGGCCCCCGGCGCCGCACGCCCGGCCTGCGCCGCTCCGAGGTCGCCACGCTCGCGGGTGTCAGCGTCGAGTACCTCGCCCGGCTCGAACAGGGGCGGGACCGCCACCCGTCCCCGCAGGTGATGGGGGCGCTCGCGGACGCCCTGCGGCTGTCCGTGGAGGAGCGCTTCCACCTGCGCCGCCTGGAGAAGGAGACGAGCGGGGATCCGTGCTGCCCGACGGCGAGCGTGCCGTCCCGTGCGGTTCGCCCCACCGTGCGGGCGCTCGTCGACCGCCTGGAGCCCGCCCCCGCCGTCCTGTTCAACCGGCTGAGCGACGTCCTCGCGTACACCTCGGGCTATGAGCGGATCGCGGGGCCCACCGGTCTCCTCGACGACGAGCGGCCCAACCTCATCCGGTTCCTGTTCACCGACGAGCGGGCCCGCGCCGCCTACCCCGACTGGGACGGCGTCGCCGACGAGCAGATCGCCCTGTTCCGGGCCCAGTCCATGCTCGCCGATCCGCATGCCGAGGTATTCGCCGACGAGTTGACCGTCATCGCCGGTGCGCCGTTCACCGACCGTATGACGGTCGTGCCGCGGCTGCCCCGGCTCAGTGGCGTCGAACGCGTGGCGCACCCCGAGGCAGGGGCGCTGCGGCTCTCTTACGAGACGCTGACGCTGCCCGACGCCGACGGCCAGCGCCTGGTCGTCCACCTGCCGGCGGACGAAGCCACGTCGGCCGCGCTCGACCGCCTCAACGGCCGCCAGCCCGGCGGCCTGCGCGCGGTGACGGGCTGACCGGCCTCAGTCCACCTCCCGCGCGTACGGCGGCTCCGCCCCCGCGCGGGACACGGTGACGGCGGCCGCGCGTGCCGCGAAGCGCAGGACCTCGCCCCAGCGGTCCGCGCCGAGCCCGGAGAGGGCCTCCACGGACAAGGCGTCCCGTGCGCGAAGCCCGTGCAGCAGGGCCGCGTTGACCGTGTCGCCCGCCCCGATGGTGTCCACCACGTCGACCCGCTCGCCCGGCACCGACCACTCCCCGCCGTCCCGCGTGAAGACGGTGAGACCGCTGCCGCCCCGCGTGATCACCACCGCGCCGGGGCCGGAGGCGAGCCACTCCCGTGGCGTACCGCCGAGCCAACTCGCGTCGTCCTCCGACAGCTTGAGCAGCGCGACCGACGGCAGCCAGCTCTTGAACCGGGCCCGGTAGGCGTCCGCGTCCGGGATCAGACCCGCCCGGATGTTCGGGTCCAGGGCGGTGAAGACACCCCGCGCCGACTCCCCGCGCATCAGCTCCTCGTACGCGCTCGCACCCGGTTCCAGGACCAGCGAGCACGTGCCGAACGACACCGCGCGTACGCCGTCGGGCAGCCGCTCCGGGGCCCTGAAGAGGCGGTCCGCCGTGCCCTCGACGTAGAAGGAGTAACCGGCGGAGCCGTCCGCGCCGATCGAGGCCACCGCGAGGGTCGTCGGTTCGGCGCCCCGCTGGACGTACGACACGTCGACGCCCGCGCCCCGCAACCCGTCCACCAGCGCGTCGCCGAACGCGTCCGCCGAGATCCGCGAGCAGAAGGCGACGGGGGAGCCGAGACGGCCGAGGGCCACCGCGGTGTTGTACGGTCCGCCGCCGAGCCGCGGGGCGAGCGCGGGCAGCCCGGCGTCACCCGTGCCAGAAGCGCCGGTGGACTCCTGCGGGACGAGGTCGATCAGGGCCTCTCCGGCGACGACGATCACGGGTGGTTCCTCTCGGCTCTGCGGTCGTGGCTCGGGCGGTCGTGTCCCCGGCTTCCGCCACAGGCTAGGGCTTCGCGGCGGGCCAGGCCCTGCGCGGGCGGCACTCGGGCACGGTCGCGCCCAACGCGGGCACGCGGCATCCCACCGGTATGGTCTGATCCGTCACCGAAGCGCCTGACCTGTGGAGATTCCATGCCCGGCACGCCGCCCCCCGCCCGCCGCACGGTGCTGCGCGCAGCCGCCCTCGCCCCGGCCGCCGGCCTGGGAATCACGGCCTGCTCGTCCGGCGGCGGTGACGGCGGTGCCAGCCGCTCGGCGCCGACCGCGCCGACGGACCTCGGTGGGTCCGACGAGGTGAAGGTGGGCGCCTCGAAGCTCTACACCGACGAGAACGTGGTCGTGAGCCGTATCTCGGACGACGAGTACAAGGCGTTCAGCACGATCTGCACGCACGCCAAGTGCCCCATCAACAAGCTGGAGGGGCACAAGCTCATCTGCCCCTGCCACGGAAGTCAGTTCGACGCCACCAACGGCAAGGTGCTGCACGACCCGGCCGTCAACCCGCTCTCGGAGCTGCCGGTCAAGGTCGCGAAGGGCAAGATCATCGCGGGCTGACGATCGGCACGGCCGGTCACTCCCAGTCCCACGCGATCCCCAGGATCCCCGCCCGCACCTGCGGCTCCACCAGGTGCACCGACCGGTGGCTGCCGCTCAGTGTCAGCTCCTGGCGTCCGCCGCGCGGCGCGGCGGCCGAATGCTGGGCGAAGCGGTGGCAGCGTACGGGCAGCGCGCCCTCGTCGAAGC
The DNA here is from genome assembly GCF_042667685.1 of Streptomyces sp. NPDC057302. NCBI lineage: Bacteria > Bacillati > Actinomycetota > Actinomycetes > Kitasatosporales > Streptomycetaceae > Streptomyces > Streptomyces sp. NPDC057302. The sequence goes on from NZ_JBHUZJ010000023.1 coordinate 92,009, forward strand.
GCACCTGGAGCGCGTACTGCCCGCCCGCGAAGGTGAAGCCCCGGAAGTACTCCGTGGCAGGGCCCGCGGTGCCGTCCTCGAAGCCGTAGCGGAACAGGTGCGTGTCGCCCGCGCGCAGGCGCGCGTCGAACAGCAGCTCGGCGACGAGCACCCCCGTCTCGTGGTGCCAGCGCACGCGTCCCGTGCGGCAGTTCTCCAGGGCGCGCACGCCGACGTGTTCCGGTACGCAGCCGGGGTCGCCGCGGTAGATCGCGAGGTAGCGGTCCACGGCGTCCCGGTGGGCGCGCACGACGTGCTGCGAGTCGCGGCCGAGCAGCTCGCGGCGCCCGCCGATCCGCACCCGCTCGTGGTGGCCGACGGTGTGCAGGCCGCCGTCGAGCGGTGAGCCGAGCTCGGCGATCAGGTCCTGGACGACGTCGGACGCCTCCAGGAGGGAGCGGTAGGAGCGGGCGGCGGGACGTTCGCAGTCGGGCTGGTCGAAGGGCTTGGCGAGGAGCCGGATCAGTGACTCCTCGGGGAGCCCGAGGATCTCCTCCAGGGCGCGCACGGCACGGAGCGACTCGGTGCGCTGGGGGCGCCGCGCACCTTGCTGCCAGTAACTCAGGCTCGTCACCCCGACGTTGACGCCCTGGCGCGCGAGATGGTGCCGTACGCGTTGCAGGGGAAGGCGCCGTGCGGCGATCGCGGCCCGCAGCGCCACGTGGAAGGGGCCGGTGCGCAGCGCGGCCTCCAGGTCGGCGGGCGCGCCGTCCGCGAGCTGTGTTCCGTGCCGCATCGCAGGACCCTTCTGTGAACATTCACATCGGCCGTCCGGGCGTACGCACCGGTCGGAGCGGGCCACCAGGTGGGCGTACGAGGGGTGTTCACATACGTACGCCGCCGTTCACGGCCCAAGTAATCCCGCATTGAACCTTGTTGACCTGCACCCGACAACACTCGATGCTCAATCGCAGCGTCCGGACGCGCTCCTCCACCCCCTTCACCCCCCGCTCGGGAGGAACGCGATGCGCCAACGAATCACCAGATTCAGCAGACACGGCAGACGCAGTGGGCACGGCGGACACAGCGGGCACGGCGGACGCAGAGGGTTGTCCGCGCTCGCCGTCGTGGTGGCCGCGCTGGTCGCCGCACCGGCCGCCACGGCCACGGCAGCCCCCGTGAGCCCTCCGTCCGCCGCCGCACCCGGCACGGACACGGCAGGCCCTTCCCTCCTCGCCGCCAAGCGTCTGAACATCACGATGCAGGCCCAGCAGAAGACCAACTGGTGCTGGGCGGCGGCCGGGAACACGATCGCCACCTTCTACGGCAAGAACTACAGCCAGAACCAGTTCTGCAACGCCGCCTTCGGGCGCAACCAGAACACCGAGTGCCCCAACTCGCAGGCCACGCTCGGCGACGTCCAGAACGGTCTGGACTGGGCGGGCATCAACGCCGGTTCGTACGTCAGCGGCTGGCTGCGCTACCCGACCGTGCAGGCCGAGATCAACGCGGGCCGCCCGGTCGAGACCCGCATCCAGTGGTCGAACGGCGGCGGTCACATGCACGTGCTCTACGGGTACGACGACGCGAGCAGCTGGGTCTACTGGGGCGACCCGTGGCCCTCCAACGACCGCTACAACTGGGCCTCGCACAGCTGGTACGTCAACAACAACACCTTCTCCTGGACCCACTCGCTGTACCGGATCGGGGCGTGAGCGCGATGACCCGTCACCTTCACCTCCACCTTCACCGTCCCCGTCGCCTTCCCGGCCACCTGCTGAGGGCGGCCCTCGCCGGCTCGGCCGCCACCCTGCTGCTCGGCCTCGCGGCGCCGCACGCCACGGCCGACTCCGGTCCCTCGAACCCTTCTCCCGCTTCCCGTGAGGCGGCCCACGACGCCGCGAGCACTCCCGGGACCCTCGACACGCTCTCCCGCTTCTTCGCACGCGAGGGGGCGGTCAGCAAGGCCGCGGCCGACCCGCGCGTGCAGGGCGACGACGCCGTTCCCGTGCGCTACCTCTCCCCGGAGTTCGTCGCGGGTGAGAAGGGCGCGCCGATCGCCCGCGTGGAGTTCCTCGCCAGCAAGGCGGTCTCCTCCGACGGGCAGGAGGCCTCCCTCTGGACGGTAAGGAAGGGCGGCTCCTGGCAGGTCGTGAACATCGCCACCGGGGACGACGAGACGCACTACGCGCGCGTAGGCGCCGACAAGCTCCCCGGGGGCGCCGTTTTCCATGAGCCGCAGATCAACGCCTGGTACGTGACGGGGCGGGGCCGGGTGCTGCCGCTCGACGCGGACGCGGTGCGTGCCGTGGGCTCGGGCGGGGCCTCGGTCGCCGCCTATCAGAAGCGGGTGCACGCCGCGTACGCCGACAAGCTGCCCGGTTCCGAGTACGCGAAGTCCGGCAAGGCGGGAGGCTTCGCCCCGAAGGAGCGGAGCGAAGAACCCCCGGCGCCCGCCACCACGGCTTCGGCCGACGGCCCCGTCACGGTCGCCTCCTCCGTGGCCGGAGCGGGCGCCCTGCTGGCCCTCGGCCTCTCCGGGGTCGCCGTCCAGCGCCGTCGCGCCCGGCAGCACGGCTGACCCGCCCCGGCCTCCGGCCGGAAGCTTCCCCGCCCACCCGCCCGCCAGGGCGGGTGGGCCCGAGGGCGGGGGAGGCGGAGGAAGCCCCCCGCACCCTGCCCGTCGGCCCCCTCCGCACCCTGACTGTCAGCCCCCGCCAGTAGGGTGTGGAGCATGGCAGACCCCTCCAGCTACCGCCCCAAGCCGGGACAGATCCCCGACTCGCCGGGGGTCTATCGGTTCCGCGACGAACACCGCCGGGTGATCTACGTGGGCAAGGCGAAAAGCCTGCGCCAGCGCCTGGCCAGCTACTTCCAGGACATCACCAATCTGCACCCGCGCACCGCCACGATGGTGACGACGGCCGCCTCCGTCGAGTGGACCGTGGTCTCCACCGAGGTCGAGGCGCTGCAGCTCGAATACTCCTGGATCAAGGAGTACGACCCCCGGTTCAACGTCAAGTACCGCGACGACAAGAGCTATCCGTACCTCGCGGTGACGATGAACGAGGAGTTCCCGCGCGTCCAGGTGATGCGCGGCCAGAAGAAGAAGGGCGTCCGCTACTTCGGGCCCTACGGCCACGCGTGGGCGATCCGCGACACCGTGGACCTCCTCCTGCGGGTCTTTCCCGTCCGCACCTGCTCGGCCGGAGTCTTCAAGAACGCCGAGCGCACCGGCCGCCCCTGCCTCCTCGGCTACATCGGCAAGTGCGCGGCGCCCTGCGTGGAGCGGGTCTCCCCGGAGGAGCACCGTGAACTCGCCGAGGACTTCTGCGAGTTCATGACCGGGCGCACGGGCACGTACATCCGCCGTGTCGAGCGGCAGATGGCGGACGCGGCCGAAGACATGGAGTACGAGAAGGCGGCCCGCCTGCGGGACGACGTCGGGGCGCTGAAGAAGGCCATGGAGAAGAGCGCCGTCGTCCTCGCCGACGCCACGGACGCCGACCTCATCGCCCTCGCCGAGGACGAGCTGGAGGCGGCCGTCCAGATCTTCCACGTCCGCGGCGGCCGTGTGCGCGGTCAGCGCGGCTGGGTCACCGACAAGGTCGAGGCGGTCACCAGCGGCGACCTCGTCGAGCACGCCCTCCAGCAGCTCTACGGAGAGGAGAGCGGCGACTCCGTACCGAAGGAAGTCCTCGTCCCGGCGCTGCCCGAGCCCATAGAGCCCGTCCAGGAGTGGCTCACCGAGCGCCGCGGTTCGAACGTCTCGCTGCGCATCCCGCAGCGCGGCGACAAGAAGGCGCTCATGGAGACCGTGGCGCGCAACGCGCAGCAGTCGCTCGTGCTGCACAAGACCAAGCGCGCGTCCGACCTGACGACCCGCTCCCGGGCCCTGGAGGAGATCGCCGAGGCGCTGGAGCTCGACGGCGCGCCGCTGCGCATCGAGTGCTACGACATCTCGCACCTCCAGGGTGACGACGTCGTGGCCTCGATGGTCGTGTTCGAGGACGGCCTCGCACGCAAGAGCGAGTACCGCCGCTTCCAGATCAAGGGCTTCGAGGGCCAGGACGACGTCCGCTCCATGCACGAGGTGCTCACGCGCCGCTTCAAGCGCTATCTCTCCGACAAGGAGAAGACGGGGGAGTGGGACGCCGAGGGCGAGCAGGAGAGCCTGACCGAGGAGGACGGCCGCCCCAAGCGCTTCGCCTATCCGCCGCAGCTCGTCGTCGTGGACGGCGGCCAGCCGCAGGTCGCGGCCGCCCAGCGGGCCCTGGACGAGCTCGGCATCGACGACATCGCGGTGTGCGGCCTGGCCAAGCGCCTCGAAGAGGTCTGGGTGCCCGGCGACGACGACCCGGTGATCCTGCCGCGCACCAGCGAGGGCCTGTACCTTCTCCAGCGGGTGCGTGACGAGGCGCACCGGTTCGCGATCACGTACCAGCGGGCCAAGCGGGCCAAGCGCTTCAAGGCCGGACCGCTGGATGCCGTGCCGGGCCTGGGTGACGCGCGCAAGCAGACGCTGATCAAGCACTTCGGTTCGGTGAAGAGGCTGCGATCCGCGACAATCGACCAGATCTGCGAGGTTCCGGGCATAGGCCGCAAGACGGCCGAGGCGATCGTCGTGGCCCTGGCCGGAGCGGTACCGGCGGGACCCGCCGTGAACACGGCGACCGGAGAGATCATTGAGGACGAGGAGCCCGTGTCCGCGGGCGCCTCGGAAGAACGACGGGGGCAGGAGACATGACCGAGCACGACGAAGGCGGCGAGCAAGTGAGTACGGGCACGACCATCACGCCAGGTGAGCCCACCGAAGTGGTCCCCGAGCTGGTGATCATCTCCGGTATGTCGGGAGCCGGCCGCAGCACCGCGGCGAAGTGTCTCGAGGACCTCGGCTGGTTCGTCGTCGACAACCTGCCGCCCGCGCTGATCCCCACCATGGTGGAGCTCGGCGCCCGCTCGCAGGGGAACGTCGCCCGCATCGCGGTCGTCGTCGACGTACGAGGCCGCCGCTTCTTCGACAATCTGCGCCAGTCCCTCGCGGACCTGGAGGCCAAGCACGTCACCCGGCGGATCGTCTTCCTGGAGTCCTCGGACGACGCCCTGGTGCGCCGCTTCGAGTCGGTCCGCCGCCCGCACCCGCTGCAGGGCGACGGCCGCATCGTCGACGGCATCGCGGCCGAGCGCGAGCTCCTGCGCGAGCTGCGCGGCGACGCCGACCTGGTGATCGACACGTCCAGCCTGAACGTGCACGAGCTGCGCGCCAAGATGGACGCCTCGTTCGCGGGCGACGAGGAGCCCGAGCTGCGGGCCACCGTCATGTCCTTCGGCTTCAAGTACGGCCTGCCGGTCGACGCCGACCTCGTCGTGGACATGCGCTTCCTGCCCAACCCCCACTGGGTCCCGGAGCTGCGCCAGTACACCGGGCTCAACGAAGAGGTGGCGGCGTACGTCTTCAACCAGCCGGGGGCCAAGGAGTTCCTCGACCGGTACGCCGAGCTGCTCCAGCTCATCGCCGCGGGATACCGCCGCGAGGGCAAGCGTTACGTGACGATCGCGGTCGGCTGTACGGGTGGAAAGCACCGCTCCGTCGCCATGTCGGAGAAGCTCGCGGCACGCCTGGTGTCCGAGGGCGTCGAGACCGTACTCGTCCATCGGGACATGGGGCGGGAGTGAAGTCCTCCCTGCGGCTGAACCGCCTGGGCCGCAAGCGGGGCGCGCAGCCCAAGGTCGTGGCGCTCGGCGGCGGGATGGGCCTGTCCGCGTCCCTGGCCGGGCTGCGCCGCATCACCGGTGACCTCACGGCCGTGGTCACCGTCGCCGACGACGGCGGCTCCAGCGGGCGGCTCCGCGCCGAGCTGGGCGTCCTTCCGCCGGGCGACCTGCGCAAGGCGCTCGCCGCCCTGTGCGGCGACGACGACTGGGGCCAGACCTGGGCCCGCGTCATCCAGCACCGCTTCCAGTCCAAGGGCGACCTGCACGAACACGCGGTCGGCAATCTGCTGATCGTCGCCCTGTGGGAGCAGCTCGGCGACCATGTCCAGGCCCTCGACCTGGTCGGCAAGCTGCTCGGCGCGCACGGCCGCGTGCTGCCGATGTCCGCGGTCCCGCTGGAGCTCCAGGCCCTGGTCAAGGGGCACGACCCGGAGCGCCCGGACGACGTGGACACGGTGCGCGGACAGGCCACGGTGGCGCTCACCCCGGGTGAGGTGCAGTCCGTGCACGTGGTCCCGCACGACCCGCCGGCCGTCCCCGAAGCGGTCGCCGCCGTGCTCGACGCGGACTGGGTGGTGCTCGGTCCGGGCTCCTGGTTCTCCTCGGTGATCCCCCATCTGCTGGTCCCCGAACTGCTCGACGCGCTCATCCAGACGAAGGCCCGCAGGGTGCTCTCGCTCAACCTCGCGCCACAACCCGGTGAAACAGATGGGTTCTCTCCGCAGCGTCATTTGGAGGTTTTGGCCCGACACGCCCCTAAACTCGCCCTGGACGTGGTGCTGGCCGACGACGCCGCCGTGCCCGACCGTGAGTCACTCTCCGATGCCGCGAAGCGGCTCGGCGCCACGGTCGAGCTGGCGCCGGTGGCCAGGCACGATGGCACTCCGAGGCACGATCCGGAGCTCCTGGCCACCGCGTACGACCGTATTTTTCGGATGCATGGAAGGATCGGCCCATGGCGATGACGGCAGCGGTGAAGGACGAAATCTCCCGGCTTCCCGTCACCCGGACCTGCTGCAGGAAGGCAGAGGTCTCGGCCATCCTGCGGTTCGCGGGCGGCCTTCACCTGGTGAGTGGCCGCATCGTGATCGAGGCGGAGCTGGACACGGCAATGGCCGCGCGGCGGCTGAAGCGGGACATTCTTGAGATTTTCGGGCACAGCTCGGAGCTGATCGTGATGGCTCCCGGCGGCCTGCGGCGCGGCTCGCGCTACGTCGTACGGGTCGTGGCGGGCGGCGATCAGCTGGCCCGGCAGACGGGCCTGGTGGACGGCCGTGGCCGCCCCATCAGAGGGCTGCCGCCACAGGTGGTCTCGGGGGCCACCTGTGACGCCGAGGCGGCGTGGCGCGGGGCCTTCCTCGCGCACGGCTCGCTGACCGAGCCGGGGCGCTCCTCGTCCCTCGAGGTGACCTGCCCGGGTCCGGAGGCGGCGCTCGCCCTGGTCGGCGCCGCGCGCAGGCTGCAGATCCCGGCCAAGGCCCGCGAGGTGCGCGGCGTGGACCGCGTCGTCGTCAGGGACGGTGACGCGATCGGCGCCCTGCTCACCCGGCTCGGCGCCCACGAGTCCGTGCTGGCCTGGGAGGAGCGGCGGATGCGCCGCGAGGTGCGCGCCACCGCCAACCGGCTCGCCAACTTCGACGACGCGAACCTGCGCCGCTCGGCCCGCGCGGCCGTCGCCGCGGGCGCCCGTGTGCAGCGCGCCCTGGAGATCCTGGGCGACGAGGTCCCCGAGCACCTCGCGGCGGCCGGACGGCTGCGCATGGAGCACAAGCAGGCCTCCCTGGAGGAGCTGGGCGCGCTCGCCGAACCGGTGCTGACGAAGGACGCCGTCGCGGGCCGTATCCGCCGGCTGCTCGCCATGGCGGACAAGCGGGCGCAGGACATCGGGATTCCGGGTACGGAGTCCAACCTGAGCGAGGAGCTCGCCGACAACATGGCGGTCTGACCGCCGCCGCACGTCACACGAGCCGCCGGGGCCGCCGAGGCCCCGGCGGCTTCTTCGCGTCCTTTTCGCGTCGGCCTTCACGCCATATTGACATGATCATGAAGTGTCACGAGCCTGGCGTTCGCGCACAAATGTGCCGGACAACCGCAAGGGGGGCTCATGAGACGAAGAGCGAGATCCAGAGCGGGCTTCAGATCGGTCGTCGCCGCGGGCGCACTGCTCGTCGGCGGCCTCGTCGGCGTGCCGCACGCCCAGGCGGACAGCGGGGAGAAGGCCCCGGCCACCGACGATCCGGCGGCCGTGAAGGTCTACGAGGCCGAGGTCACCAAGCAGCAGATCCCGATCCTCATCGAGGCGGGCCAGGACGCCCACGAGCTCGCGGGGCAGGCCCCCGAGCGCGGCACCGCCCGCGTCGAGGTCTATCTGACCCGGGCGCAGGCCAAGGGCGTCGAGCGGGAGGGCGTCGAGCTCACCGAGCAGAAGGTCTCCGCGAAGACGGAGCAGAAGCTCAAGGCCGCGGGGGACGGCGTGTTCCGGCCGTACAGCGGCGCGGGGGGCCTCAAGGAGGAGATCGTCAAGACCGGGCAGGCCCATCCCGGCCTGACCAAGGTCGTGTCCATCGGCAAGACGCTCAAGGGCCAGGACATCCTCGCCCTGAAGCTCACCAAGGGCGCGGACAAGTCAAAGGACGGCTCCAAGCCGTCCACGCTCTACATGTCCAACCAGCACGCGCGCGAGTGGATCACCCCCGAGATGACCCGCCGCCTCATGCACCACTACCTCGACAACTACGGCAAGGACCAGCGCATCACCAAGCTCGTGGACTCCACCGAGCTGTGGTTCGTGCTCTCCGCCAACCCCGACGGCTACGACTTCACGCACGCCGCCGACGGCGACCGCCAGTGGCGCAAGAACCTCCGCGACATCGACGGCGACGGAAAGACCGCGGCGGGCGACGGCGTCGACCTCAACCGCAACTTCGCCTACAAGTGGGGCTACGACAACGAGGGTTCCTCCCCGGAGGCCTCGTCGGAGACCTACCGCGGCACCGGCCCCATGTCCGAGCCCGAGACCAAGGCGCTGGACCGCTTCCAAAAGCGCATCGGCTTCACGTACGGGATCAACTACCACTCGGCGGCCGAACTGCTCCTCTACGGGATCGGCTGGCAGGTCGCCACGCCCAGCCCGGACGACGTCCTCTACAAGGCGCTGAACGGCACCCCGGAGAAGCCCGCCGTCCCCGGCTACCACCCGCAGGTCTCTTCCGAGCTCTACACCACCAACGGCGAGGCGGACGGCCACGCGGGCAACATCAACGGCATCTCGATGTTCACGCCGGAGATGTCCACCTGCCAGACGGCCTCCAACATCGACCCCAACGACGCCTGGAAGCCCGAGGACTGCGCCTCCATCTTCACCTTCCCGGACGACGAGAAGCTGATCCAGCAGGAGTTCGCGAAGAACGTCCCGTTCGCGCTCGCCGTCGCCGAGACCGCACTCCACCCCGACCAGCCGGTCTCCGTCACCGGCATCGAGGCCCCCGACTTCACCCCTGACGCCTTCACCACCTCGTACGCGCGCGGCGGCGACCAGGAAGTGGCCGTCACCGCCCGCAAGTCGGTGCGCGACAAGGAGCTCAACTACCGCGTGAACGGCGGCCGTACGCAGAAGGAGGACGTCAAGGCCTGGAAGGGCGGCGAGACCTACGGCGGTGAGGACAACCTCCACTTCGACCAGTACCGCGCCGAGATCGAGGACGCGCGCGTGGGTGCCAAGGTCGAGGTCTGGTTCACCGGCCGCAACAAGAAGGGCCGCACGGAGAGCCCGCACTTCACCTACACCGTCGCCGAGCGGGCCAAGGCGAACACCCTCGTCGTCGCCGAAGAGGGCGCTCCCGCGACGCAGGCCCAGAAGTACGTCGACGCGCTGAAGGCCAACGGCCGCCCGGCCGTGGTCTGGGACGTCGCCAAGCAGGGCACCCCGCACCCGCTCGGCGTCCTGTCGCACTTCTCCGCGGTCACGCACTACACCGGCGACCCGGTGCCGTCGGCGGCCACCCAACTGGCCCTGCGCGCCTACCTCAACGAGGGCGGCAAGCTGATCGAGTCCGGTGAGCGCACCGGCTCGAACGTGGACCTCGGGGACGCGCTCTCCGACGACTTCGCGCAGTACTACCTCGGTGCGTACGAACGCCTCTCCGCCCCCGGCGCCACCAGCTTCGAGGGCAGCGGCGCCCTCAAGGGCGTCAAGACGCCGCTTGCGGCGGCCGACACCAACCCGCTGGACAAGGCGGGCCGTTACACCGTCACGTCCGACACCCTGCCCGCCGACAAGTTCCCGCAGTTCAAGAGCGCGGCGGCAGGCAGCTACCCGGGGATCACCAACCCGTACGCACCCTTCGAGGGCCAGGGCATGGCATCGGCGACCCACGCCGACCAGGACTGGAAGCGGCTGACCCGCACCATCGACCTGACCGGGGTCACGGCCGCGGACCAGCCGCAGCTGCGGTTCGCGCTCAACTGGAACCTCGAGACCGGCTACGACCACGGGGTCCTGGAGGCGCACACCACCGGCGCCGACGACTGGACCACGCTCCCGGACTCGAACGGCAACTCGTCCCAGGCGGTGCCCGCCGAGTGCGGGGCCGGGTTCTTCATCAACGGCCACCCGTTCCTGCGCCACTACCTGACGCAGTCGGCGACCGGCTGCACGGCGTCCGGCACCAGCGGCGCCTGGAACAGCTTCACCGGGTCCTCCGGCGGCTGGAAGCCCGTCTCCTTCGACCTGAGCGCCTACGCGGGCAAGACGATCGAGGTGTCGCTCAGCTCCATCACCGACCCCTCCAGCGGGGGCCGCGGTCTCTTTGCCGACAACGCTCAGCTCGTGATAGGGGGCAACGCCACGCAGACCGAGGGATTCGAGGCCTCGCTGGGCACCTGGGCGGTCGCTCCGGCGCCCCCCGGCAGCCCCAACATCACGGGTGACTGGACCCGTACGGGGGAGCTCTACAAGCCCTACGCGGCCGTCACAGCGCGTGACAGCGTACTGCTCGGCTTCGGGTTCGAGCACGTACCCGGAAGTGCCGAACGGGCCGCTCTTATGGGCGCATCCCTTGCACATCTGCGCCGCTGACGCTGCGTAATCAGGACCTAGGTCCCGGTGGCTCGTGCCCCCTACTCGGGGGTACGGGCCACCGTGCCGTCCAGGACCCCTGTCGATGTCACCCAAAGGCCCTCAGAGAGGTAGGGTCGGAGGCGGTCGGGGACATCCCATACAACTCGCCGGCGTCTGAAACCGGCGTACCAACGAGGAGATCGGTTCGTGACGATCCGCGTAGGCATCAACGGCTTCGGCCGCATCGGGCGCAACTACTTCCGGGCGCTGCTTGAGCAGGGTGCGGACATCGAGATCGTGGCTGTCAACGACCTGGGTGACACCGCGACTACGGCGCACCTCCTTAAGTACGACACCATCCTGGGCCGTCTCAAGGCCGAGGTGTCGCACACCGAGGACACCATCACGGTCGACGGCCGCACCATCAAGGTGCTGTCCGAGCGCAACCCCGCAGACATCCCGTGGGGTCAGCTCGGCGTCGACATCGTGATCGAGTCGACCGGCATCTTCACCAAGAAGGCCGATGCCGAGAAGCACATCGCCGGTGGCGCCAAGAAGGTCCTCATCTCGGCTCCGGCCAAGGATGAAGACATCACCATCGTGATGGGCGTCAACCAGGAGAAGTACGACGCGGCCAACCACCACGTCATCTCGAACGCGTCCTGCACCACCAACTGTGTGGCGCCGATGGCGAAGGTTCTCGACGAGAACTTCGGCATCGTCAAGGGCCTGATGACGACGGTCCACGCGTACACCAATGACCAGCGCATCCTGGACTTCCCGCACTCGGACCTGCGTCGCGCCCGCGCCGCCGCCGAGAACATCATTCCGACCACGACCGGTGCCGCCAAGGCCACCGCTCTGGTCCTTCCGCAGCTCAAGGGCAAGCTCGACGGCATCGCGATGCGCGTCCCGGTCCCGACCGGTTCCGCCACCGACCTCGTCGTCGACCTGCAGCGCGAGGTCACCAAGGACGAGGTCAACGCCGCGTTCAAGAAGGCCTCGGACGACGGCGCCCTCAAGGGTTTCCTCACCTACACCGAGGACCCGATCGTGTCCTCGGACATCGTCGGCGACCCGGCCTCCTGCACCTTCGACTCCTCCCTGACCATGGTCCAGGAGGGCAAGACGGTGAAGATCCTCGGCTGGTACGACAACGAGTGGGGCTACTCCAACCGCCTCGTCGACCTCACGGTCTTCGTCGGCGGTCAGCTCTGATCACCGGAGCAGGCACCTCGATGTGAGCACAGGGTCCGGACCGCGCGATACTGCGTGGTCCGGGCCTTGTTGCACGTCAGCCCTCTAAAGGAGTCCTGGACCAGTCATGAAGACGATCGACGAACTTCTCGCCGAAGGGGTCGAAGGCAAGCGGGTCTTCGTCCGCGCCGACCTCAATGTGCCGCTCGCCGACGGCACCATCACCGACGACGGCCGCATCCGCGCCGTCCTGCCGACCGTCACCAAGCTCGCCGACGCGGGCGCCAAGGTGATCGTCGCCTCGCACCTCGGCCGCCCCAAGGGCGCCCCGGACCCGCTGTTCTCGCTGCTTCCCGCCGCCGAGCGCCTCGGTGAACTCCTCGGCAAGCCCGTGGCGTTCGCCCAGGACACCGTCGGCCCCGCCGCGCACGACGCGGTGGACGGGCTCGAGCCCGGCCAGGTCGCTGTCATCGAGAACCTCCGCTTCAACGCGGGCGAGACGTCCAAGGACGACACCGAGCGCGGCGAGTTCGCCGACCGGCTCGCCGCCCTCGCGGACGTCTACGTGGGCGACGGCTTCGGCGCCGTGCACCGCAAGCACGCCTCCGTGTACGACCTCCCGGCGCGCCTTCCGCACTACGCGGGCTTCCTCATCGCCACCGAGGTCGGCGTCCTGAAGAAGCTCACCGAGGACGTCAAGCGTCCCTACGTCGTCGCGCTCGGCGGCGCGAAGGTCTCCGACAAGCTGGCCGTCATCGACCAGCTGCTCGGCAAGGCCGACCGCCTCCTGATCGGCGGCGGCATGGCGTACACCTTCCTCAAGGCCCAGGGCCACGAGGTCGGCATCTCCCTCCTCCAGGAGGACCAGGTCCCGAAGGTCAAGGAGTACATCGAGCGCGCGAAGGAGAGCGGCGTCGAGCTCGTCCTCCCCGTCGACGTGCTGGTCTCCACCGAGTTCCCGGACCTGAAGACCAAGGCCCCGGCCAACCCCACCACGGTCGCCGCGGACGCCATCCCGGCCGACCAGGAGGGTCTCGACATCGGACCCGAGACCCGCAAGCTCTACGCCTCGAAGCTCGCCGACGCGGGCACCGTCTTCTGGAACGGCCCGATGGGCGTCTTCGAGCACCCCGACTACGCCGAGGGCACCAAGGCGGTCGCCCAGGCTCTCCTCGACTCCCCGGCCTTCACGGTCGTCGGCGGCGGCGACTCCGCCGCGGCCGTCCGGATCCTGGGCTTCGACGAGAACGCATTCGGCCACATTTCCACCGGCGGCGGCGCCTCCCTCGAATACCTCGAGGGCAAGACGCTCCCCGGCCTCGCCGCACTGGAGAACTGAGACCTGATGACTACGCGTACCCCGCTGATGGCGGGCAACTGGAAGATGAACCTCAACCACCTCGAGGCCATCGCGCACGTCCAGAAGCTCGCCTTCGCCCTGGCCGACAAGGACTACGAGGCCGTCGAGGTCGCCGTCCTGCCCCCCTTCACCGACCTGCGTTCGGTGCAGACCCTGGTCGACGGCGACAAGCTCAAGATCAAGTACGGCGCCCAGGACATCTCGGCGCAGGACTCCGGTGCCTACACCGGCGAGATCTCGGGCCCGATGCTCTCGAAGCTGAAGTGCACGTTCGTGGCCGTGGGCCACTCCGAGCGCCGTCAGTACCACGACGAGACCGACGAGATCTGCAACGCCAAGGTGAAGGCCGCCTACAAGCACGGCCTGACCCCGATCCTCTGCATCGGCGAGGGCCTGGACATCCGTGAGGCCGGTCAGCAGATCGAGTACACCCTCGCGCAGCTCGACGGCGGCCTGAAGGACGTGCCGGCCGAGCAGGCCGAGTCCATCGTCATCGCCTATGAGCCCGTGTGGGCCATCGGCACCGGCAAGGTCGCGACCCCCGAGGACGCCCAGGAGGTGTGCGGCGCGATCCGCGGCCGCCTCACCGAGCTGTACTCGCAGGAGCTCGCCGACAAGGTGCGCATCCAGTACGGCGGCTCCGTGAAGTCCGGCAACGTGGCCGCGATCATGGCGCAGCCCGACGTCGACGGCGCCCTCGTCGGCGGCGCGGCGCTCGACACGGACGAGTTCGTCAAGATCGTCCGCTTCCGCGACCAGTGAGTATGCGGTAGCGCCGATACGTCGTACCCTTGCGGGGGCCGGGCGGCTTCTCATCCAGAGGCACCGGCCCCCGTCGTCGATACAGAGTCGATTCAGATCCGAGGAAGTTGGTCCAGCCGTGGTTATGGGGTTCTCGATCGCCCTGATCGTCTTCAGCCTGCTGATGATGCTGCTGGTGCTGATGCACAAGGGCAAGGGCGGCGGTCTTTCCGACATGTTCGGTGGCGGTATGCAGTCGTCCGTCGGTGGCTCTTCGGTCGCCGAGCGCAACCTCGACCGCATCACCGTCGTGGTCGGTCTTTGCTGGTTCGCGTGCATCGTCGTGCTCGGCCTGTTGATGAAGGTGAACAACTGACCGCGGAAGCGGCTTGATTGCTACCTTGCTAAAGCTTCGCTTAAAGCCCCATGTACGGTGCGCGCCTCAAAACGCGGATTATCATGGGGCTTGCGTGTCGGGGTGAGGGTGTAACTCCGAACACTGGACGCGCGTTGGGCCTTACGTAGACTGAGGCGCCCGCAGCAGCACCATCACGCAGGGAGTTACGACCGTGGCAAGTGGCAACGCGATCCGTGGAAGTCGGGTCGGGGCGGGGCCGATGGGCGAGGCCGAGCGCGGTGAGTCCGCGCCGCGATTGCGCATCTCCTTCTGGTGCTCCAACGGACACGAGACGGTGCCCAGCTTCGCCAGCGACGCGCAGGTCCCCGATACGTGGGACTGCCCCCGCTGCGGCTTCCCTGCTGGTCAGGACCGGGACAATCCGCCGGACCCGCCCCGCACCGAGCCGTACAAGACGCACTTGGCGTATGTGCGTGAGCGGCGCAGCGATGCGGACGGCGAGGCGATTCTCGCGGAGGCGCTCGCCAAACTGCGGGGCGAGATCTAGTACTTGCGATGGGGCCGGGCATCTGGGGATGTCCGGCCGCTGTGCTTTTCCCGGATCGTTCATCATTCACGCTTTCACGTGAGGTTTACCGGCACGTGTCCGGACAGACAGCTGCAGACATCTCATACCGGGCCCTGATCAATTAGGTTGGAACGTGCAGCGGGGCAAGGTACGTACACAGGTACGAGAGAAGGCTGAAGTCCGAGATGAACGCAGAAAGCCGCGCCAGGCTCAACCAGACGCCCGAGTGGGCGGCGCTCAGCAAGCACCGGGAGCAGCTTGGGGAGGTGCAGCTGCGTGAGCTGTTCGCCAAGGATCCGGCGCGCGGCACGGGGTACACGCTCGAGGTCGGCGACCTGCACGTCGACTACTCCAAGCACCTCGTCACGGACGAGACGCTGACGCTCCTGCGCGAGCTCGCGGTGGCCACCGACGTCTTCGGCCTGCGGGACGCCATGTTCCGCGGCGAGAAGATCAACACCACCGAGGACCGCGCCGTCCTGCACACCGCGCTGCGCGCCCCGCGGGACGCGGTCGTCGAGGTCGACGGCGAGAACGTGGTGCCGGACGTACACGCCGTGCTCGACAAGATGACGGTGTTCGCGGACAAGGTCCGCTCCGGCGAGTGGACCGGCCACACCGGCAAGCGCATCAAGAACATCGTGAACATCGGCATCGGCGGCTCGGACCTCGGCCCCGCCATGGCGTACGAGACGCTCCGCTCCTTCACCGACCGCGACCTCACCGTGCGCTTCGTGTCGAACGTCGACGGCGCCGACTTGCACGAGGCCGTGCGCGACCTGGACCCGGCCGAGACGCTGTTCATCATCGCCTCCAAGACGTTCACCACGATCGAGACGATCACGAACGCGACCTCCGCGCGCGACTGGCTCATGACCGAGCTGCGCGCCGAC
Source organism: Streptomyces sp. NPDC057302 (assembly GCF_042667685.1). Classification (NCBI taxonomy): domain Bacteria; kingdom Bacillati; phylum Actinomycetota; class Actinomycetes; order Kitasatosporales; family Streptomycetaceae; genus Streptomyces; species Streptomyces sp. NPDC057302. The sequence goes on from NZ_JBHUZJ010000023.1 coordinate 107,879, forward strand.
CAGAGCGCCGTTGCCAAGCACTTCGTGGCCCTGTCGACCAACGGCGGCAAGGTCTCGGACTTCGGCATCGACACGGCCAACATGTTCGAGTTCTGGGACTGGGTCGGCGGCCGCTACTCGTTCGACTCGGCGATCGGCCTCTCGCTGATGATCGCCGTGGGACCGGACGCCTTCCGCGAGATGCTGGACGGCTTCCACCTCGTCGACGAGCACTTCCGCACCGCGCCCGCCGAGTCCAACGTGCCGCTGCTGCTCGGCCTGTTGGGCATCTGGTACGGCAACTTCCACGACGCCCAGTCGCACGCGGTCCTGCCGTACTCGCACTACCTCTCCAAGTTCACCGCCTACCTCCAGCAGCTGGACATGGAGTCCAACGGCAAGTCCGTCGACCGTGACGGCAAGCCGGTCGACTGGCAGACGGGTCCGGTGGTCTGGGGCACGCCGGGCACCAACGGACAGCACGCGTACTACCAACTCATCCACCAGGGCACGAAGTTGATCCCGGCCGACTTCATCGGCTTCGCCGAGCCCGTCGCCGATCTGCTGCCCGGCCTGGTGCCCCAGCACGACCTCCTCATGGCCAACTTCTTCGCGCAGACGCAGGCGTTGGCCTTCGGCAAGACGCCCGACGAGGTGCGTGCCGAGGGCGTGGCGGACGAGCTCGTCCCGCACAAGACGTTCCAGGGCAACCACCCGACGACGACGATCCTCGCCAAGGAGCTGACGCCGTCGGTTCTCGGCCAACTCATCGCGCTCTACGAGCACAAGGTGTTCGTGCAGGGCGCGGTGTGGAACATCGACTCCTTCGACCAGTGGGGCGTCGAGCTCGGCAAGGTCCTCGCCAAGCGCATCGAGCCCGCCCTGACCGAGGGCGCGGACGTGCCGGACCTCGACGGTTCGACGACGGCGCTCGTCGCCAAGTACCGCACGCTGCGCGGCCGTTGAGCCGGTAAACGCCAAGGCCCGGTCCACCGAGAGGTGGACC